>CAMFVQ010000052.1 GCA_945992255.1 uncultured Clostridia bacterium | reverse complement strand
CCCCCCCCCCCCCCAGCTTTCTTTATGTTTTGTCACCGCTCGCCCAAAATTTATAGTGTTTTTCTATGTTTCTACCAATAAAAGCCACCTAAAGCCGCTCTTGAACATTTGTTGATATTATTTTTCTTAGCTTTTATCTTTTGACAATCCCAAAAATTGCTAGACTTTTCTGCTTTTGGCTTTCTACTCTCGTGCAAAATGCGATGCCCTATTGGGTTCTATGTTCGTATGAGCCTACATACATATTAACTCATTCACCAAAAAATATTTTGTCTCATATTGTAGATTAAGCAATAACAATGTAAAAAAGGAGGCAAATATGAACAATTGTTGTTTGTGGTTGTTGCTGCTGATGTGCTGTTGCAACAACAAATGTGACCGAGCAGATGAATTTGGAGATTGCTTAGGTTGTGGATACAATGACAACAGACAAAGTAGAAGTGGCTCTTGCTGTGACTGCACTTGCTTGTTGCTAATTATGATGGCAATGCAATGTTGCTGTCAAAGGCCAGTGATAGTTGGCGGTGGAGGCACAACTGGCGGCAGTGGAACGGGAGGTACTGGCACTGGTGGAACAGGCACAGGCGGAGGAACTACTACTCCTGAGCGACCACCTGAGACCCCAACTCCATAATACATATACATACTAGACAACCCATTGCTTGATAATATCCAAATTATCAAAAAAAGTAGGCTCAACCAAGTCTACTTTTTTCATTTTTGCGTATATGTATTGAGTTTTTGCTATATTCTTTCAAAATAATATTATGCTATATGATGATTATTTTGCGAAAATATCTCGACATTGCTCATATACAATCTCATTTATTGATTGCCTTGACATGCTCCCCAATAAACTGAATATCCCCAAATCTACAAGCATATCTAGTCGAACAAGTCCTCATTCTTTGGTGGTGCAGAATTGTTTCCCCCATTGCCCACAAGTTTGTTTATTTTGTAGCACATAACCTTGTATACCCAGCGATATAGTGGGTCATACAAGCTAAATATTACCAAGCCCACCAGCCAAAATACAGGTGTGTTCATTGTGAATTTGCCGATGACAATATCACTTATCACCAATCCCATCAGCTTGTAGCAACCCCAAAAAGCAAGTGCAAAATAAGTAAGTTTTAGCACCACAATAACAATTATTTTGAGAGCTTTGTTTAGTCTTGTATCATACAATTTGAAGTCGCACAGCCACGCTATCAAAGAATATGGTCCAAAAAACAAAAGGTAAGGAATAGCTTTGATATTGCCTACAAAAAAGCCTATAAGTCCAGCCACAACAAAGGTTGCAACCGATGCCCACCACCTATCTTTGGTGAGTGGCATAGCGCTGCAAAGTGAAGAAATCACAAAGAAAGCAAGCTTCATTGTGGGTAAAAAAATGGCAAGCATCAACGAAATAATCGTCAATGCTGCCGAAATACCTGCGATTGCTACATTGTAACTTCTTTGGTTTCTCATATCAGCAACAAGGAATCAAGTCCCCACCACAACTTTCACAGCAACAATCCAAGCATATAAGCGTGCTACAAGTGTTGCAGCAAGCATCAGCGGTTGAAGCCGATTGTGGATTTTTGTCAGGGCGAGAATACCCTGCACGTTGTTGTCTAGCACTGCCATTTTGGGAGCTACTCTCCTCGGCATTTGCGCCAGCCAAAACTTTGTTCAATCTTTCTCTAGCTTGTTTGTAATCTTCGTTGGTGTCGTCCAAAGTGATTGCAATATCAAGCTGTTTTTTGCTCTCTACATTCCAGCCTCTTTTGTGATAAATCACGGCTTGAAGATAGTGCCACTTGGCATCACGAGTTTCGATATTGTCGAGCATTGTCTGAGCATCTTCGATGTTGCCTGCACGAATTAGATTTTCAATATCGCCAAAACTTCCACTTGTTGTCACAGTAAAATCGTTTTGTTTTTCTTCTAAGCACTCTTGATAAGCCGCATCAAGCTCAGCTAGTTTGCGACCTGCCTCATTGCCAACTTCGCCTTCTTCAAAGAGTTGGTTTTGGTAAATTGCACGCAAACTTTCATATGCTGCGGTAATTTGTGTTTGGGTTGCATCATGGCTAACCCCAAGAATCAAATACGGATCTTTTCGCACTTGGTCACGCTCCTTAAAATTTCTTTGGTTCTTTGTAGTATTCCGTACCACAAAATGTTGGTAATCACTCCGTCATAACGAGTGAGTTGTATATTGTCATAAGCTGAAGATATTTTGTTGTAACAGCTCATCAGCAACAGTTCCAATTCCTCTTGCTTGTCGGCTAAGAATGTTGCTTTGTCTTTGTAGTCATAATCTACTAGGAAAACGTTGTATTTTTGCTCTTTGAAATCATCATCAATGTCATCAATGGCATCTACACAATATATCCATTTGCCCACGTTGTACATAATCTCGCCCAAGCTGTCGGTGTATTTTTCACCAAAAAGCTCTTTGGCAATCTCAAGCATAATATTGCCGAATGGGTGGGCAACTATCTCTGCACCTGCGGTATTGTTTTGTTCGAGCTGTCTAAGCTCTTTGTAGCCCTCTCCCACAATTTTGTCATAGTTTTCGCTCTCAACTTTGGCTCTTTTGTAATGTTTTTTGACTACGACAGCATTTAGCATTTTAGCTTTGAGAGAATTGTCATCAATGATATTGTCTTGCAATTTATAATGTGCCAAAATCGTGTTTATATTGACAATTTGTCTTAGCAAGTCGTTATCTTTGACAATGCTCTTTTTTTTGAGTGGTGACAAAATGCAAGACTCATTGTTGAAAACTACTTCTTTATCCAAAATATCATGTGCCAGCACTGACAAGAATGTTATGTCATAATTGGTGGTAAATCTCATCATTTGACCGCATTTTTTGCCAATAGACTTGCACAATCCACAATAGAAAGCCTTGTAGACTGTAAAGTCCTTGATGAACATATTTGGTTTGTCAGGTATAACGTATCCGAACATTAAATTAGCACATATCCTATAGCACGCTTGAATTTTTCGAGATATGGTCTAGCAAGCTCAGCTGCCTTATCTCTTCCCTCTCTTGCAACTTCGAGCAAGTATGCCTCATCAGCCATCAAAGCATCATATTTTGCTCTAAATGGTCTTATCATCTCGATGACAGCATCTGCAACACGGATTTTTAGATCGCCATATCTAAGTCCATCACACTCAGCTACAACATCTTCTATGCTCTTGCCTGTACATACTGCCAATATAGTAAGCAAGTTGGAAATGCCCGGCTTATTCTCTGGGTCATAGATGATATTGGTATCGCTGTCTGTCACTGCTTTTTTGAACTTTTTGAGTATCACAGCTGGGTCATCAAGCACGCTTACCACTGCATTTGGTGTTGGGTCCGACTTACTCATCTTAGCAGTTGGGTCTTGCAAACTCATAATCTTGGCACCAACTTTGTTGACCATACCCTCAGGAACATTGAAAATATCACCATAAATATTGTTGACTCTCACTGCAATATCACGAGCAATCTCTAGGTGTTGGAGTTGGTCTACTCCCACTGGCACAACATTGGTACCATAGAGCAAAATGTCAGCCGCCATAAGCACTGGATAGTCCATAAGTCCCATATTGATGTTGTCGCTGTGTTTAGCAGACTTGTCCTTGAACTGAGTCATACGGCTCATCTCGCCCACATAAGTGTAGCAGTTGAGCAGCCAAGCAAGCTCGCTATGCTCATGCACGTGAGATTGAAAATACAAAATTGACTTGTCTTTGTCAATGCCCATTGCCATAAGCAAAGCAAAGAAAGACATAGCATTTTTTCTAAATTGTTCTGGGTCTTGTCTTACGGTAATTGTGTGTAAGTCAGCCAAAGCAAACAAACATTGGTTGTCTGGATTTTCTTGAATGCTACGCCAATTATTTACAGCACCAATAAAATTTCCTAACGTCATTATGCCTGATGGTTGAATCGCACTATAAATAATTTTTTTTGCCATTTTTGTTCTCCTACTATATATTTATTAAAATTTTCACAAAAATTATATCATATAAATATAAAAAAGTAAAGAACATATCGATTGGATATGTTCTTTGAATGCAATATTTGTGTCAAATATTATAGTTTTTGGGAAATGTTATTTTTTCACATACTCCAAAACTTCGTTTTCGATTTGACTCTTGTCGATGACTTTGTCGAATCTTACTTGCTTTTTGTCAAGGTCACGAAGTGGAACTGGCACTTCTTCTCCGCTGTAACTCTCGAGTTTCTTTGCTGCTTTGAAAGCATCTTCTACATAGCTACCTGTCAAAGAGCTGTATACATCGCATGGGAACTTGTATGCATTGGCTGTCGATACAACTACACTTGGAGTGTCCTCATCTTGAGTTTGGGCAACATAGTCATTGAACACGCTCATAGCAACGCCAGTGTGGGTGTCCATAAGGTAGTCATACATATCAAGAGTGTTGTCAATAGTTGCTTGAGTTTCTTCTTCGGTTGCATAGCCTACTTCAAACACTTGTTTCAAAGCAAGTAGCTCTTCTTTAGAAATGCTATATTTGCCATTTTGTTTGAGTGAAGCCATTCTCTCAGCCATCAACTTGTCATCTCTGCCACAGAACTCGAACAAAAGTCTCTCGAGGTTGGAAGAAATCAGTATATCCATTGATGGACTCATTGTCTTGTAGAATTCTCTGTTGGTATTGTATTCTCCAGATGTGAAGAAGTCTGTCAAAATGTTGTTCATATTGCTTGCGCAAATAAGTTTGTTGACTCCAACTCCCATTTTGGAAGCATAATATCCTGCCAAAATATTGCCAAAATTGCCACTTGGAACACAGAAGTTTACCTTGTCGCCAAGTTGGATTTTGCCATATGACAAAAGGTCACAATAGCTTGATACATAGTAAGCAATTTGAGGAGCAAGACGGCCCCAGTTGATAGAATTGGCAGATGACAACTTGTAGCCAGCAGCTTTGAGCTTGTCTGCCATATCTTTGTCGGCAAAAATTCTCTTGACAGCTGATTGAGCATCATCAAAGTTGCCCTTGATAGCACATACAAATACATTACTTCCTTCTTGAGTCATCATTTGAAGTTTTTGCATATCGGATACGCCATCACTTGGATAGAATACAATAATATCTGTGCCTTCCACATCTTTGAAGCCTTCAAGTGCTGCTTTGCCTGTGTCACCAGATGTTGCAACCAAAATCAAAGTGCGGTCACTCTCGCCCACTTTTTTGCGAGCTGCTGACAACAAATGTGGCAACATTGTAAGAGCCATATCTTTGAACGCACAAGTTGGTCCATGCCAAAGTTCTAGCACATATACATTGTCATCAATGTTGACAAGCGGACATGGGTCATCGCCATAAAAACGACCATAAGCTTGTTGGCTGAACTCTAACAATTCCTCATAAGTGTAATCTTCGAGATATTTTGCAAGTACAAAGGCTACACGCTCTGGATAGCTCATTTGGATAAGAGTATCAAAATCTTCCTTGCTCAATACAGGGAAAGACTCTGGTACAAACAATCCACCATCGCTTGCAAGTCCATTGACAATAGCTTGGGCAGAAGTGCATTTGATTTCTTTGTTTCTTGTGCTTATATAGTTCATAATATACTCCTATATTGTATCTAACTAAATAATAAATTATCGTTGTTGGTTTTGTCAATTATTTTCACCTTCTACTTGGGATAGAAGTTTTGTTTGGTTGGCAATTTGGAGTGCCTCTATCATCTCGAACAAGTCACCGTCCATAAAGTCGAGCAAGTTGTACATAGTAAAGCCTATGCGGTGATCAGTCACACGATTTTGTGGGAAGTTGTAGGTACGGATTTTCTCCGAGCGGTCGCCAGTACCAATTTGCGATTTTCTGTTGGCAGCATATTCGCTGTCGGCTTTGCTTTGATAATAGTCGTACAATCTTGATTTGAGTACGCTCATAGCACGCTCTCTATTCTTGATTTGGCTTCGCTCGTCTTGGCTAGTTACCACAATGCCTGTTGGCAAGTGTGTCATACGCACTGCACTGTCTGTTTTGTTGACGTGCTGTCCGCCTGCGCCACCACTGCGGTATGTGTCTATCTTCAAGTCCTTATCCAAAATCTCGATGTCGATATTCTCCACTTCTGGAAGTACCGCAACTGTTACGGTAGAAGTGTGTACTCTGCCTTGGGACTCTGTCTCTGGCACTCTTTGCACTCTGTGTACACCACTCTCGAATTTCAACTTGCTGAATGCGCCATTGCCACTTATCATAAAAGTAACTTCCTTAGCGCCACCAAGCTCGGTATAGTTCATATCAATTTCTTGGATTTTCCAACGCATACGCTCAGCATAACGCATATACATACGCACAAGTTGGGCGCCGAAAAGTCCAGCTTCTTCGCCACCTGCACCCGCTCTGATTTCTACAATAACGTTTTTGTCATCGTTAGGGTCAACTGGTAGCAATGCAATTTTTAGCTCGCCGACCAATTCTTCGAGTTGTTTGTTGGAAGATGACAACTCTTCCTTAGCAAGCATAACCATTTCTTTATCTGAGCCATCTTCAATGATTTCTTTACATTCGTTGATTGCTTCTTCGATTGCAAGATATTGTTTATATAGCTCGATTGGTCGCTCTAGGTCCGAATGTTCCTTACAAAGCTTTTGCCATCTTGCTTGATCAGCAATGACTGCTGGGTCGGATATTAGGTTGGTAAGCTCTTCAAATCTCTCCAACATCTTTTTTAGTCTTTCAAACATATCAATTTCCTTTCTTTCCGATTACTATGCGGTCAACACCTTCAAGGTCTTGCACGATACGACATTTATAATTCATATTTTCTAGCATTTCTTTGACAAGCTGAGCTTGGTCGATACCTACCTCGAACATGATATAGCCGTCTTTGTCTATATGATTGTCAAGCTCTGCCAAAATTGTACGATAAGCATCAAGTCCATCTTCTCCACCATCGAGAGCTAGGTGTGGCTCGTGGTCCTTGACTTCCGTGTCAAGTGTATCTATATCTTTGGTTGGGATATAAGGCGGATTGGACACCACAATGTCGAATTTACCTTGGATATTTTGCCAAAAATCGCTTTGGACAAGTTCCACTCTCTCCTGCAAATTGTACTTTTCAATGTTTTGTTTTGCAATATCCAAAGCCTTGTCCGATATATCACTTGCTACAATGCTTGCATTGGTATTGAGTGCCACAGCCACTGATATACAGCCACTACCACAGCACATATCAAGTACCCTGCTATCTTCTTTGCAAGTTTTGATGACTTGTTCTGCAAGATATTCTGTCTCTGGGCGTGGACAAAGCACGTTTTCGTTGATGATTATGTCATAGCCATAGAAGTTTGCTTTGCCAAAAACTTGCCATAGCGGCATACCTGTCGCTCTCTTGGTCGCATATTCGATAGCTTTGTCAAGCTGTGAAGAACGGATTTGGGACTTGGAGGCAAGCTCTTCCCTGCCTATGCCCATTGCTTCGCACATAATCCAATCGCCATCGGATGCGTCTGCTTTGATTGCTTCCAAAATCTTGTCAATCTTTTCTCTTGATGTTCGATAAGGCTTGTTGGTGTCGAAAGTTTGGACTGGGATAGTTGGGTCTTCATCCATAGCTTGGACTGTCTTGAATGCCACGATAGCCACTTCAAGCATATCATCGGTCGGCTCTTTGGTAGTAAGCTTTTGGAGCAACAAACCAGGAGCTTTGCACATTTTTACGAACCAATTGTCGTATTTGGCAAACAATTTCAACAGCTCATAGCTCACGCCTGCCACCACTGGAAGAAGTGCCAAACGGATACCAAATCTTGCCCACATATTGCTGCCTGTCCAACCAGTAAGCGAAAATACAAGCACGCTCACAACCATTACGATGAACATAAATGTTGTACCGCATCTGTCATGCACGGTGGTCATTTTGCGAGCATTCTCGACAGTAAGCTCGAGGTCATTTTCATAACAGCTGATTGTCTTATGCTCTGCACCGTGATACATATAAGTACGCCTTACATCTTTCATCAATGTGGTAAGCGAAATATATCCCACAAAAATGAGTATACGCAACACTCCTTCAAGGAAGTTCATTCCCACCTGAGTGCCAACGTTGCTCATATCAATTTTGCCATATTTGATAATAATACTTGTCAAAAATTGGGGCAAAAAGAAGAATAACCCGATTGACAAAGCAATACCCAAAATCACGGATATTGCCATAACTATATTGTAAAAATTGATTTTTTTAGAAGCAAACCATTTTTCGATTTTGCCAGGTTCTGCCTCGCCTTCAAAGACTTCGCCCGACCTCATCAAAGTACCCATACCTTGCACCATTGTGCCAACAAAATTGAAAATTCCACGCAAAAAAGGTGTGCGGAAAAGAAAATTCTTTTCTTGGGTAGGTTTAAGATATTTACTTTCTACTACAATATTACCTTTTTCATCTCTAACAGCCGTTGCCATACTGCGTACGCCACGCATCATAACACCTTCGATGACTGCTTGTCCGCCTATTGAAGTACTCTTTTTTCTGCTCATAATTTCCTATCAGTTATTTATAATAAAAAAATAGTGCAAGATTTCTCTTGCACTACAAGTTGTTTATAGATTATAACGCTTCTTAAACTTATCTACTCTACCACCTGTATCTACAAGCTTTTGTTTTCCTGTATAATATGGATGGCACTTGCTACAAACTTCTACCTTGATAACATCTCCGTCCTTAGTTGTGCCACAAACAAACTTTGCTCCACATTGGCATTCGATAGTTACATCATGATAATTAGGTTGAATGTTCTCGTTCATATTCTCACCTCACATTCCAATATTTCTAGATGAATTATACACAATAAGGATATTTAAGTCAAGCAATCTAACCGTATTAAATAAAATTGTTTTTACAATTCTAAAAATTTTACAATTTGTATATTTTCTTGCCAAAAATGCCTATTTGTAGGCACGTATCTGCCAAAATATTTTGTCTTTTCTGCCAAAACCCCCACTCGCTTGTTTGCATTTTTTTTGGCTGTATGCTATACTTTCTTTAATTCGTCTACAATAGGAGCTATTATGAAATCGTGGAAAATCAATTCTAAACAAAGTATGAGCGAATGTGTCAATGATGATATTACCGTTCCTAAGGAATGTGCAAAAGTCAAAATTGCACGTGCTGGCATCGATGCTAGCGATATCGCAACATATCTAGGACAAACAAGCATTTATCCACTCTCTCCTTGCCGTATTGCTGTTGGACTTATCAGCGAAAGCTCGGATATTACTCTCAAAAAAGGTCAAAGAGTTATGCTCTCGCCTTATGCTCGCACTTCAAGTGAATCTTTCAAAACTCACGGAGTAGAGCTTGACGGCTATCTAAGCGACTTTGCCAATGTCGATCTCAATGATATTTACACCCTGCCTGATGGTATATCTGATGAGTCAATTACATTTATTGATGACATCGCACTCACTATCAAGATGCACGAAAAGCTCAACATTGAAAAAACTCAATATGTACTTATCAATGGTTGCAGCGTAAAGAACTTGATTTTTGCCCAACTTTGCATATATTACCAAGCAATTCCTATCGTGGTAGACAACGACCCTGCAAGACTCGAACTTGCCAGCGAGCTAGGCATATATTACCAAATTGATACCAACGAAGAAGATATCACCACCAAACTCAAAGAGATTACTTCAGGCTCAATGGCAGATTATCTCATTCTCGACACAGATATATCCACCAAAGTAGACAATATACTCTACAACCTTGGCAAGGACGGCCGTGTCGGCATGTATGGTTTTGCTACTACCCTCAATGGACTTCAAGGCGATCTAAGCCCAGTCATCACTCACAACTTGACAATCTATGGACTCAACAATGGTCAAGGCGAAATCGAAACAGCTATCAATATGCTAGCTACTGAGATTGTCAAAGTAGACAGCTTGATTGACAAAGTTGTGGACATCAGCGAAGTACCTAGCGTGTTTGAAGCATTATCCCAATCACCAATGTATCTCAAAACAATCGTAAAATGCTAAATCTAAGTCACCCTAAGCGGTGACTTTTTTGTTGGGTGATTGCAATTCTTCTGCTTATTCCTTTTGCCAACTATCGTTCAAGTTTTTGCAAAAATAATGATATGTATCGACTTTTTGAAGAAAAATACACCCCACAGGGTGCATAATGTGATTATCTTTTGCAATAACTAGGAACTACTCGTCTAAGTATCATTTTGATGAACTTTGGCGGATTGATACAAAATATTTTCATAGCTACCTCCACTGCCTTATATTATGCAAGGCTTGCTTTGGTTGTGAGTAAATTTTCCCTCATACTACATAGTCTTTCCAACAAAAATGAGCCCAGCACAACACTGAACTCATTGCTATTCTACTATTTGTCAATCTTTGTATTGATTTGCTCGGACTCTTTGTTATCTCTCTAAGCAAGTTTGGATAAGCTCAACCGCCTTAGCAGGGTCTGCCGCTCCAAAAACGCTACTTCCTGCAACTGCGACATCTACGCCACGCTCAGCCATTTCTCTCACATTGTCCACTGTCACACCGCCATCAAGCTCTATCAAAAATCTACCCTGAGACAACTCTTTCAACTCGTTGATTTTGTCAAGCACGCTGGTGATAAATTTTTGACCACCAAACCCCGGGAATACACCCATAAGCATCACGACATCTACCTTGTCCAAATATTTTGCTATCCCTTTTACTTCTTTGTCAGGGTTGAGAACGAGTCCGCCCTTCTTGCCCTTGGCATGAATTAGGTCAAGCATTTCTTCCACGCAAGCACAAGTTTCGGCATGGAAAGTCACCACATCAGCACCGGCATCTATGAATCTTTCGATATAAGTTTCGGGGCTGTCAATCATCAAATGCACATCAAGTACCATATCGGTATACTTACGCAAAGCTTTGACCATTGGCATACCAAAAGTCAAGTTTGGCACGAATTTGCCGTCCATAACGTCACAATGTACCCAGTCTGCATTCCATTTTTTCAAGTTTTTTACCGCATCACCCATGTAAGCAAAATCTGCTGACAAAATAGATGGCGCTACCATAATTTTAGTCATATCTCCTCTCCCATCGTTTTTTTGTATCTTTATAAAGTGTCAAATATCTTTCGTATCTTGACTTGGACAATTTGCCATCCAATACTGCTTGTTTTACTCCGCAAACTTCTTCATCACTGTGAGTACAACTGCGGAATTTGCAACCACCCACGAACTCATCAAAATCGGTATAGTAGCTCGCCAATTTGCTAGGCTCTACTAGCGGCATTTCCAACATACTAAATCCGCAAGTATCAGCAATTTTTGTACCGTCTTCAAGCTCCATAATCTCGATATGTCTGGTGGTATTTTTGCCTCTGTCGCCTTTTTGCGACAAATCTCCAACCTTCATCTTGTCCTCGCCAAAAATGTAATTGATAAGTGATGACTTACCCACTGCGGACTGTCCTGCCAGACACACATAACTGCCCCTGACCATCTCGATAAGTTGGTCAATGCCCTGTCCTGTCTGAGTGCTGATAGGCAAAATCGTAGCCATTCCTTCATAATCATTGATGACATTCTTTACCACATCTTCCACGCCCTCGAGGTCGGCTTTGTTGACACAGATAATAGGCTCGACATCTTGCTCGATAGCACCGATGATGAGCTTGTCCACGAGCAACATATCAGGCTTAGGGATTGGCGCTAGGACAATGACAATCTTCTCTATATTGCTGACATAAGGTCGCACAAGCATACTTTTGCGAGGCAAAACTTGCTCGATAACACCCTCTTTGTCCACCAAAACTTCGACCATATCACCAATAAAAATCTCGCCTTGTCGTTTGAGTTTGCCACGTGCAAAACACTTGATAAGCTCTCCACTATCAGCCTTTACGGTATAAATTCCGCCCATTCCTTTGATGACTTGTCCTATCTTTTTAGTCTTGATAACCCACCTCTCCTGCAATAAATTTTCTTCTAAGTTGACCGCAAGCGCCGTCTATATCGCTGCCCATAGTACGGCGGAGCGAACAGCTTACATTGTGTTCTTCTAGCCTTTTTATGAAGGCTTTTACTCTGTCAATTTTCGTTCCGCTAAGTCCACGTTCTTTGACGTAGTTGAGCTTGATAAGATTGATATGACAGCTAAGTCCTTTGACAAGTTTTGCAAGCTCATCGGCACATTGCACGCTGTCATTTTTGCCATCAATCATCGAATACTCGAATATTATACGCCTGCCTGTCTTGTCGAAATAATATCTGACCGCTTGCATAATCTCTTGGATAGAATAGCGTTTGGCAATCGGCATAATAGTTTTGCGGAGTTCATCATTGGGAGCATGCAACGATATAGTCATTGTCACACCAAGATTTTCATCCGCCAATCTTTTGATATTGTCCACCAGTCCACAAGTCGAAAGTGATATGTTGCGGCGAGAAATATTCAAGCCGTCATCACTCGACACCAGTCGCAAAAAGCTAGTCACATTGTCATAGTTGTCGAGAGGTTCGCCACTTCCCATCAACACAATGTTGGTGATTGCCCTATCCTTGCCGTCCATATTGTCACGATTGACAGCAATCACTTGTCCCAAAATCTCGCCTGCCGACAAGTTGCGGACAAGTCCGCCAAGTCCGGAAGCACAAAAAGCACAATTCATACGACAGCCCACTTGTGTCGAAACGCAAATAGTGTTGCCGTACTTATACTTCATCAACACGCCCTCGATGACATTGCCATCATACAAGCGGAATATGTACTTTTTTGTTCCGTCTAGCTTGCTTACCAAACATTGAGCAATCTCCACTCCCATAGCTTTGTAGCCCTCATCTTGGAGTTTTTGGACAAAAGTCTTGGGAAGATTGGACATCTCATCCAATTCATACCCCTTGACAAGCCAATCCCACAGCTGTTTTGCACGGAATTTTGGCTCGCCCAAAGATTGGACAATCTCGACTATTTGGTCATAGGTATAATCAAGCAATATTTTCATCTTTTTTCCTTCTCAATCTTGCCACGAAAAAGCCGTCATAGCCCTCTTCATTTGGCAAATATTGTTGATGATATTCTATCTTCCACTCTGAGTGTTCTTTGACAAACTTGCCCACAATGTTATAATTTTCTTCTCTGAGCAATGTGCAAGTCGAATAAACAAGACAGCCCCCCTCGGCGACATATCTCACCGCATTGGACAAAATCTCATACTGAACATTGGCTAGACTTTCGACATCGCTCAAAGTTGTGTTGAGATAAATATCAGGCTTTTTCTTTGCCACACCAAAACCGCTACAAGGCACATCGCACAATACTTTGTCGAACACGCCCTCGAATTTTGGGTCAAAAGTCATTGCATCGTGTTCCATTATTGCAATTTGGTCGGCTTTCATACGGCGAGCATAAGACTGGATAAGCTCAACTCTATGAGGATGAATATCGCAAGCCACCACCTCGACATTGCTAGCAACTTCTTGGGCATATATTCCCTTGCCGCCGGGTGCAGAACACATATCAAGCACTTTGTCGCCATTCTCGATTTGCATAGCTTGAACGCACAACATTGACGTCATTGACTGAATTGTGATAAGCCCTTGCTCGAACAGCTTGTGAATTTCTTTGGTATTGTCTACCCACAATCCGCCCACTGGCGACACCTCATACTCGATTTTCATATCATCAAGTTTTTGAGTGATTTCATCTAGGCTACTCAGTCTTGTATTGACCCTTATATGTTCTTTTTTCTTGCTTTGTGCCATCAAAAATTGTTCTGCGGTATCATATCCATATTGTTTGATATATTTGATAACCAACCAAAGCGGTGTAGATGACTCGACAGACAGCCTTGGGGCTCTGAGTGTTGGCAACTCGGCTTTTTGGGTGCAGAATGTCTTCAAAAAGCTGTTGACAAAGCCTTTGACTTGTCTTTTACCAATGAATTCGGTCAAGTCCACCATATTGTTGACTACTGCATATATCGGCATAGAATCCATATATTTGATACAATACATACCCATTTTGAGTATAATGACCACACTTGCTTGGGGGCGTTTTTTGGTCATATGTGTAATATAATATTCCAGCTCTACATCTCTCTCCAACACACCATACACAAGCTTGGTCACCAACTTGCTAGAATTGGCATATTCCAATTTTTTGCCAAGTTCTATCGAGCTGTAAGCCTTGTTTTTGTATATGTTGGACAATATTTCGTAGCTAATCTTAATATCACTCATCAGTCTAATTTATCTCCAATATTGAGTTTGTTGCCCAGCAAAAAACTCTTTGTATCCATGCGTTTTTTTCCTTCAAGTTGAACTTCTACCAACTCCAAACAGCCCTTTCCACACTTGACAATCATTCGTTTGTTATCTGTCCATATTTGACCGACACCCAAACCATTCAGCTCTGTCATATCTTCAATAGGTTGAGCTTTCCATATCTTGAACATTTTTGTTCCGATATGCGAAAAAGCCGATGGCCAAGGATTCATACCACGGACATGCCAACCAATCTCTTGGGCAGAACGGCTCCAATCTATTTTGCCATCTTCTCGACTGAGCATTGGATAATGCGTGGCCTCACTCTCGTTTTGTGGAGTGTAGACAGCCTTTCCGCTTTGGATAATCTCCAATCCCTCTATCAAAGCCTCAGCACCAAGCTCGCTCAATCTATCAAAAAGCTCACCTGCTGTTTCATCAGGCAAAATATCCACAACTTTTTGGAGCAAAACCCCGCCGCTGTCTATGCCCAAAGCTGTACGCATAATGGACACACCAGTCTGAGTTTGTCCTGTCAAAATTGCCCATTGAATAGGGCTAGATCCCCTGAATTTTGGTAAAAGTGAGGCATGCACATTGATGATTCCGTGCTTTGGAATGTCGATAATCGCTTGGGATATAATTTGTCCATAGGCACAAGTTATCATAATATCAGGTGCAAGCCCTCTCAAAATTTCTTCGCCCTCAGTGCGGATTTTGTCGAATTGGAGTACATTAAGTCCCAATTCTACCGCTCTTTGTTTTACAGGACAAAAGCTCACCACGCCACGATTGCGTTCTTTGTCAGGTTGGGTGACCACTGCCACTATCTCATGCCCTGCATCATATACTGCTTGAAGTGAGCCGACCGCAAAGTCAGGTGTACCCAAAAACACTACTCTCATCAGTCTTTGTACTCCTTGTCATAGAACAAAATGCCGTCCAAATGGTCAATCTCGTGACAACAAGCACGAGCAATAAAATCTTGGACAGTAATGCTTTTGTGATTGCCGAATCTGTCTTGGAATTGGACAGTGATTTTGCTTGGTCTTTTGACATTGCAATAACGATTTTTTACGCTTAAACAGCCCTCTGCACCAATTTGTTCACCGCTTGCTTCCACGATAACAGGGTTGATGAGTTCGAGGTAAAATTCTTCGACTTCCACCACTGCCAAACGGCGATTGATGCCCACTTGAGGACCGGCAAGACCTACTCCGTCCGCCACTTCCATTGTTTCTTTCATATCATCTAACAACTTGCCCAACTTTTCATCAAAAGTTGTGACAGATCTACTAATTTTTCTCAAACTTGGTTGGGTGTCTTGTACTATATCTCTAAGTGCCATATTTCCTCCTAGCTCAAATTCTTGGGGTCATTCTCGATGAACGTATATACTCCGTTGGATTTGTGCATATTGATAATGTTGTATATTTTTCCTATTATTTGGTTGCTCTTTTCATTCCTAAATCGAGCAATAATCTGATATCTATATTTGTTTTGTATGCGTGTAACTGGCGATTTCATTGCTTGCAAATACAAGAATTCATCTCGATATTTATCTCTGAGAAGCAACATATCGTTGTACACGACTTTGGCATAATCGATGACTTTCTGCTCGATTTCGCTTGTCATCAAAATGCGGACAATAGTCGAATAAGGCGGAAACTTGGTGGTTGCTCTCACATTCATTTCCTTTTCGATAAAGCCTACATAGTTGTTTTCTTTGGCAAACCTGTACACATAGTGGTTGGGTGCATAAGTCTGCAAATACACTCTGCCTGCTTTGTCACTTCTGCCTGCTCTGCCTGCTATCTGAGTAACAAGCTGATATGTACGCTCACTTGAGCGATAATCCGAATTGTACAAGCTAATATCCGCATCTTGTATGCCTACCAGTGTCACATTGGGAAAGTCGTGTCCCTTAGCAATCATCTGCGTGCCTACCAACACTTGCGCTTTCTGCTCGGCAAATGCTGACAAAATATCCAAATATGCTGTCTTAGTGGTCGTTGTTTCGTTGTCCATACGCAACACTTTGACATTTGGAATAAGCCTTTGGACTTCTTCCACCACCCTCTGAGTGCCAACCTTGCCGTATCTGATGCTGTCACTTCCACAACTTGGACAATGGGTAAGCATCTGATATCTTTTGCCACAATAGTGACATTTTAGTTGGTTGTCTATTGAGTGATAAGTCAGTGCCACATCACAATCTTCGCACTTGGCAACATAGCCACACTTTTTGCACATAACGAAAGAAGAATGGCCACGGCGATTGAGGAATATCATTGCTTGCTCGCCCCTTGCAATCGTCTCTTGCAAAGCTTGCTTGAATGATACCGAAAACATACCTGCATTGCCGCACAAAATCTCTCGACTCATATCCACAATAGTCATCTCTGGCATACCATGCACACTGATACGCTTTGTCATCTTGACCAACTCGTATTCGCCTTCTTTGGCAAGCTTATAGCTTTCAAGTGATGGAGTTGCACTGCCCAACACGACCTTAGCGCCATTGTATTTTGCCCTAAACTCTGCTATGTCTACTGTCTTAAATCTTGGATTGGAGTCGCTTACATACGAGCCATCATGCTCTTCATCTACGATGATAAGCCCCACATTTTCGACTGGTGCGAATATAGCTGACCTAGCACCAATGACAATCTTAGCTTGTCCGCTGTGGAGTTTTCGCCACTCATCATACCTCTCACCATCGGACAATCCGCTGTGAAGCATAGCCACGCTATCACCAAAATAAGCTCGAAAATTCTTGAGCATTTGGGGAGTGAGCGAAATCTCAGGCACGAGCATAATACAACTTTTTCCTTGTGACAATGCTCTTTGGATAGCATTGATATATACCATTGTTTTACCACTGCCGGTCACACCGTGGAGCAAGATTGTTGTCTTGTCTGTGGCATAAATCTTATCCAAAGCAAGTTGCTGTTCTTGGCTGAGCTCTATATCCAACTTCTTTCCGCACAGCTCATCGAACGGAGTTCTCTCAACTTGCTTTTCTGCCTTTGTTACTAGTCCTTTGCCTGCCAAAGCATTGATTGCAGCAATGCCGAATTTTTCTCCCAGCTCATTCAAAAATTCGCCACCTGTTTTGAGATATTCGACTATTTGGCGTTGGACTGCCGCCCTTGTACCTACCTTGGCAAGTACCTCTTCATACTCTCCATTCAGCTCTACAAAGATACGAGTTAGCTCTTTGATTTTGCCACCTCTTAACTTTGGCGGAATGAACAGGCGCAAGCTGTCACAATACCTGATAAACATCTCGTTTTTCATATATTGCATCAGCTCTATCATCTCAGGCTTGATACAAACAAAGCTATCTAGCTTGCTTATCACTGGCTTGAGATTTTGGACATCGCTACTTTCTACTATATCAATACAAAAGCCCTCAAGCCTTTTTGGACCAAAGGGGACTAACACTCTGTCGCCCTTCACCAAGTCAAGATCTGAGGGTATGGAATAATCAAAAATTTTATCTACTTGTGCCGAAGATATATCAACAATAACTCTTGCTATCATAACAAAGTTATTTTGTCCGCAATAATATGTGCTAAGTCTTTCTTTGGCACGATACCACTTTGGTAAATCAAGCCTTCTTTGGTAAAAATTGATATAACATTGGTATCTACATCAAAGCCTGCACCTTGTTGGGTAACATCATTGGCAATGACCATATCTGCATTTTTACTTTGAAGTTTTTGCAAAGCGGACTCCTCTAAGTTGGTTGTTTCGGCACAAAAAATAATCAACTTCTTGTCCTGTTTTATCTCTCCTACCACTTTGGCAATGTCAGGGTTTTTGACCAACTCTAGCGTCAAGCTGTCACCCTTGATTTTGTTGGCGAACTGCTCTTTTAGTTTGTAGTCACTTGGTGCGGCGGCTTTGATAATAATATCGTTGTTCTCTACTTCGCCTATGACAGCGTCGTACATTTGCTGAGTAGATTTGACTTTGATTACCTTGTGCAAATAGCTTGGAATGTCCACACTCACAATACCTGCCACCAGTGTAACTAAGCCGCCTCGCTTGGATATTGCCTTTGCAATCTCTATACCCATTTTACCACTGCTGCGGTTGGTAATAAATCTTACTCCGTCCAAACTTTCTTGGGTAGCACCTGCACTTACTAACACTCTTTTGCCCTCGAAATCTTGTTTTGGAATGAGTGTCTTTACTATCATATCTACTATGTCAGCAGGCTCTGCCATTTTGCCCTTACCGCTGTCACCGCAAGCAAGTCTACCCGACACGCTGTCTACAAAAATAAAGCCTTTTGACCTAAGGTCGGCGATATTTGCTTGCGTTTGGGGATTGTCCAACATATTGGTGTTCATAGCTGGAGCTATGATGATAGGACATTTTAGAGCTAGTGCTGTCGTGGTCAACATATCATCGGCAATACCTTGACTTAGTTTGGCAATCACATTGGCGGTAGCAGGAGCTATCACACAAATATCAGCCTTTTTAGCCAGTGCTATATGCTCTACTTCCCACTTGCGATCTCTGTCAAAAGTGCTGGTCACGACTGGACGAGCAGACAAAGTCTCGAAAGTGAGCGGAGCAACAAATTCGGTGGCATTTTTGGTCATAATGACATCGACATTTGCACCAAGCTTCCTAAGTCTTGATACTATTTCGCATGACTTGTAGCAAGCAATGCCACCAGTCACGCCGACAAGTACATTGAGTCCTGTAAGCATATTAGATATTTTCTCTCTTTACAACGATTTTGCCGTCATAGATTTCTCTTGCTGCAATAGAGATAGACTTTTCGCCAGTCTCTTGATAGAGTTCTGGATTTTGAGCATCGAGTTGTCTTGCTCTTTTAGCAACTGCACAAACAAGTGCATATCTGCATTCTGCCTTTTTAATAAGTTTGTCGATAGGTGGATCGATCATCATAGATTGTTACCTCCATATATTAAATTATCTATAAATTTTTTATTGTTATCTACACTGCATTTTTGGGCTCTGATGATAGATATAATATCTTGAGCGCCCATTTCCGCATCTTCATTGACAACTATGTAGTCATAGAATACTGCTTGTTTGAGTTCATCAATAGCTGATGATATACGCACTTTGAGTTGTTCTTCGCTCTCTGTGCTTCTGCCTCTGAGGCGTTCTTCGATAGTGCTTTTGTTGGCAGGGGTGAGGAAAATCATCACCGCTTGTGGGAATTTGTTCTTGATTTCCAAAGCGCCTTTTACATCTATCTCCAACACGACATCAAAGCCTTGTTCGAGTTTTTCGAGTACTTTTTTCTTTGGAGTGCCATAGAAGTTGCCATATACTGGTTGGAATTCGAGCAATTCGTTGTTGTGCAACATTGTTTTGAATTCTTCTTGGTTGACAAAATAATAATTTATTCCGTCCTTTTCACCTGGTCTTGGTGCACGAGTGGTCACCGATACCGAATATTGAAGATTTGGATAATTTGCGATTGCGTGAGCTAGCACTGTACCTTTACCTGCTCCTGATGGTCCTGACACAACTATAAGCAAGCCTTTTTTTCTCTTAGCCATAACTTCTCCTATGTTACTCTATGTTTTGTATTTGTTCTCTAATTTTTTCTATGAGGTTCTTACAAGACAAAACTTTGTCTGTCACTGCGATATTGCAACATTTGCTTCCGATAGTGTTGGTTTCTCTGTTCATCTCTTGCACGATGAAGTCGAGTTTTTTACCCACTGCACCACCAGCCTGAACGATACCTCTAAAGTGAGTAATATGCGAGAAAAGTCTAGTAATTTCTTCATCTACACACACCTTGTCGCTGTAGAAGGCAACTTCGTTGAGAAGTCTTGTTTCATCGACCACAACATCTTGGAGAGCTTCTTGGATACGCTCTTTCAGTTTGACTTTGTGTTCTTCCACCATACTAGGAGTAAGTTTTTCTATCTCTTGGACATAGCTTTCTAGCTCTGTCACCTTGTCTAGCAAGTCCGCCATAATGAGTGAACCTTCCTTAGCACGCATAACATTGATATTGTCACAAGCTGTCTTACAAGCATCTTGCACGAGTTGTGCTAGGAACTCTTCATCTTGTTCGCTTGTTGTGGAAGTGATGACATCAGCCATACGCATAAGCTCATTGGCAGCCACATTGTTTTCTTTGCCGATAAGCTCGCTTATCTTGGTGGCAATCTCATAATACTTGGTTGCGAGTGCATAGTCTACTGCAAGCTCGGCTTTATCTTGGCGAGAGTCCTCATAATTGACAAAAATATCAAAGTGACCTCTCACTGCATTGTCTTTGACAATCTTTCTGATGATATCTTCTGCGAATGTAAAGCCCTTAGGGAGCTTGACATTGAGGTCCAAAAATCTATGGTTGACAGCTTTTAGCTCTATGGTCAGTCTTTGGTTTTGGCTTTCGCTAACGCCCTTGCCATAACCTGTCATGCTGTATACTTGCATACACTACTCCGATTTTAATTATTATAAATAATATAGCACAAACAAAATACTTTTACAACATTATTATAATAAAATAAAGAGCAATTTTGCGATATTTCGCCCCAAAACGATTTTTTGTCCAAAATAAACAAAAAGCAGGTACTCCAAAAGTACCTGCCAAAATGATTTTTTAGTCTTGTTTGCCTATCAATTCAAAAAGTTTTGCCTCATCGATGATTTCGATACCCAGCTTTTGTGCCTTTTCAAGTTTCGAGCCTGCATCTTCTCCTGCCACAACCAAATTGACTGCCTTAGATATGCTGTCTGCCACCCTAGCGCCGTTGTCTTCAAGCAGCTGTTTTGCTTTGGAGCGTTTTAGCGTTGGAAGCGAGCCTGTCAGCACCACAACCTTGTCTGTCAACACGCCAGTTTTTTGTTGGACTTGTTCTATCTCTACCCCACAAGCTATCAACTTTTCGACATCTGCTCTATGCTGTGGATTTTGCCAGTATTCTATCACGCCGTTTGCCATAATCTCGCCAAAGTCATCGATAGACACCAGTTCCTCGAATGTTGCGTTTTGGAATTTTTCCAATGTGCCGAATTTCTCAGCAAGTTGTCTAGAAGCTTTTTTGCCGATATTGGCAATACCGAGGGCAAAAATCAACCTTTCCAAAGTAGTTTTTTTGCTCTTTTCGATTGCTGTCAAAATGTTGCCAATCTTGGTAGACTTGAATCCGTCAATGTCCGCAAAATCGAATGGAGTCAACTTATATATGTCCACAAAGTGTCTAAGCTTGTTTTCATTGAAGAGTGTTTCGATAGTTTTCTCAGAAAAGCCATCAATGTTCATAGCTTCCTTGCTTACAAAGTGAGTCATCGCCGAGATAATTGCCGGCGCACAATTTTTATAATTTTCGCACTTGATAAATGCTCCGTCCCACACGACAGCACTGCCACATGCAGGGCATTTTGTTGGCATTGGCACATCTTTGGAAGTCGGATAATGCTCCGCAACGCCAAGTATCTCAGGAATAACATCATTGCTACGGCGAACAAAAACTCTCGAGCCAATCTTTATATCTTTGCGGAGTATTTCGTTGTAGTTGTTTAGAGTAGCTTTGGTGACAGTCACACCTGCCAAATCAACAGGTTCTAGTATCGCCAGCGGATTGAGTTTGCCTGTGCGAGAAACTTGCCAAACTACATCTTTCAAGATAGTAGTAACTTCTTGGGCAGGATATTTGTATGCCATAGCCCACCTTGGGAATTTTTCGGTAAATCCAAGCTCATCACGGATAGCCACATTGTCAACTTTGATGACTGCTCCATCAATCAAAAAGTCCAAACTATCCCTACTCTCGCCAATTTTCTCGATGCCGTCAATGATACCCTCGACGCTGTCAAAAAGCTTATAGTGTTCTGACACTTTGAACTTGTTTTGTCTTAGGAATTCTATCATTTCTTGACCGCTTCCGAACTGCTTGTCGATATAGTTTACATTGTAGACATTGACTTCAAGATTGCGTTCTGCTGTCACTTTTGGATCAAGATTTCGGATAGCGCCTGCCACGCCGTTACGTGCATTTTTGAGTGGCACAACATCAGGGCGAGCATTATATTTTTCAAGCTCGGACAATCTCATAATGCCCTCACCTTGCACTTCTAGCACTCCCTTATAATCTATACAAAGTGGTACTGACTTGATTGTCATAACTTGTGCAGTCACATCTTCGCCTTGGATACCATTGCCACGAGTAGCACCACGTACCAATCGACCATTCTCATAAGTCAAGTTGATAGTCAATCCGTCGTACTTGTATTCTAGCGAACAAAGTGGGAGTTTGCCGTACTTGTTTTCAAGTTTTTGTAGCCAACCTCTCAGCTCTTCAATGCTTTGGCATTTGTCAAGACTATACAATCTTCCTAGGTGCTTGACCGACTGGAATTTTGACAATGGAGCGCCCCCTACACGGCGTGTTGGAGAGTCATCTAACACAACGCCTGTTGCCTTTTCGAGTGCTACAAGTCTGTCATAGAGTCTGTCATATTCGACATCGGCTATGGTTGGCTCATCTAGCACATAGTATTGGTACGCATATTTGTTCAGCTTGTCTACAAGCTCTCTCATTTCGTCCATATTGTCTCCTTTTTGGCGATATGTATCGAGTTATTGCACTATTTTGATTGGAGCTAGACGCATATTGAACGTCTTAATTCCAAGCTCTGGGAATTGGATTTTGGCATTCTCTCCAATGATTTCCACGATTTGTCCTTTGCCAAACCTTGTATGTTCTACTGTCATACCCACCTGGAATTGGGATAGGTCTTTTGATGTATCAGCCACTTGTTTTGGAGTAGAAAATGCAGGTGCTGGCTTGGATATTTTTGTAAAGTCAATCTTGCTTGGAGTTGGAGTATATTGTTTCTCATACGGAAGTTTGTCTTCTCTTTCTTTTGTCAATCCTCCCTCGTCCAAAAATCTACTTGCTTGACAATACTCTTTTTTGCCATATCTAAATCTCTCTGTGACATTGGTCAAATATAATCTTTCCTTTGCACGAGTGACCGCAACATACATAATTCGGCGTTCTTCTTGCATAGTTTCTTCATCGGCTTCACTGCGAGAAGTTGGGAAAATGCCTTGTTCGAGTCCTACAATAAACACGCATCGATATTCCAATCCTTTTACACCGTGGATTGTCGCAACTGTGACAGCATCTTCCGTGTCTTGATTGCTCTCATTGTCGCTGAGCAATGATACCGATTGCAAAAAGTCCACGAGAGTTGCCTCTTTGTTGTCATGCTCGAACTCTTTGACCGCAGTCACAAAGTCCTCGATATTGTCGAGTCTGTTGGCATCTTCTTCCACTTTTTTATCATACATGCTGTCGAAGTTGATTATCTCTTTTGCCCTGTCTATGAACTCACCAAGTTTTAGTCCTTTGATATTTTCGAGCAAACAAATAACATCTGCAAACTTGGCAATATTGCGAGCTGTCGCAGCAGGCAAACCAAGTTGGTGAACGTTCTTTATGCACCAATACAAGCTGGCATTCATTTGGTTGGCAACATCAACAATCTTAGAGATTGCACCATCTCCAATGCCCCTCTTTGGCACATTGATAACTCTGAGCAAGCTCTCGTTGTCGTTGTTGTTCACCAAGAATTTTAGGTAAGCAATAAAGTCCTTGATTTCTTTTCTATCAAAGAATTTGTTGCCACCGACCACTTTGTATGGATAGTTGTAAAGTGTGAGTTTTTCCTCGAATGGGCGAGATATTGAGTTGGCACGATACAAGATTGCAAAGTCCGAAAACTTGTAACCATTGTAACGAATAAGTGAAGTAATTTGTTCCATCACATAGTCCGCTTCCGCCTTTTCATTGTAAAGTGTGCGGTAAACAATGCCCACGCCTTTTTCGCCCTCAGTCCACAAAGTTTTGCCCACACGATTGGTGTTGTAAGCAATAATTTTGTTGGCAAGATTGAGGATATTGCCCGTACTACGATAATTTTGTTCGAGCTTGTAAAGTCTGCAATCTTTGTACAATTTGCGGAATTTTTCGATGTTTTCGCTCTCCGCCCATCGCCAACCATAAATACTTTGGTCATCATCGCCCACGACAAAAATATTGCCGTACTTTTGGGCAAGCAATCTGACAATCATATATTGGACAATGTTGGTATCTTGGAACTCATCGACAAGAATATATTGGAATTTGTCTTGATACTTTTCCAACACCGCCTTGTTGGAAGTAAACAACTTCACAACGTGCAACAACAGGTCATCAAAATCCAAAGCATTACTCTGCACAAGAGTTTGCTCATATTCGGCATATACATCACAAATAAGCTTGGACAGCTTTTGGTCTTTGATACGGAAATAATACTCATCAGGAGTGAGAAAATGGTTCTTTGCATTGGATATATGCCACTTTACATCTCTGTGGAAATTCTTGTCCACCTCGATACCTGTGGCGGCAATCACACGCTTGATTATCCTAGTGGTGTCGTTGTCATCATAAATGGTGAAACTTGCAGTGTAGTTGCCAAGTTGCTCTATCTCCGCCCTCAAAATGCGTGCGCACAAAGCGTGGAATGTCGATATAAACACTCCACTCTTGCCTGTAACATTGAGCACTCTTTCTTTCATCTCGCTTGCAGCCTTGTTGGTAAAAGTGATTGCCAAAATATTGTATGGGCTGACACCTCTTTCTTCAATCAAGTATGCAATACGATATGTCAAAACTCTTGTCTTGCCACTGCCCGCACCTGCCAGCACCAAAACAGCGCCATCAGTATCCATAACGGGTCTGAGTTGTTCGGGATTTAGAAGTTGTTGAAAATCCATTTTTCCTCCAAAATTGTTGGTGAAAAAATTATACCATATTACCAGATATTTTTCAACCGCCTAACCCCTATTATGATTGGACTCGTCGTAAAATTTTCTTTTCATCTTTATATACTTTTTGGACATATCAAGCACCATTTTTTGTTTCATAGCCTCATCGCCTTGTCTAAATTTGGATTTATCTATCAATCTGTCGATAGGATTGCATATTGGCGTTTTGCTTGTCATCATTTGACAAACTTTCTCATACATAATTTCATCTTGCAGTGCTGTACACGTTGCAAGGTACAATTCAAATTCTGTTCTCTCCCTACATAGACGATTTTTGGCTTCTTTTGCCAAAGAGTGCATAGAAAAATCTAACTCGTTCATATCATTCCTCCAAACTAGTTCTTTCAATATCAATATTCAATTGTATTTTTTTGTGATAGCTCTATCATACTCCTAAAAATTTATTTTTGCAAGCTAATTTTGAATAATATTTAATTTTCTACAAAAATTTCTTATTTTTTACAATCAATAACACTTTTCTATACACTTTTTCGACATTGTTATTAAAAATTGTTAAATTTTCGACATTTTTCGACAAACTGTTGTGGAGTATATACTATATTTTTTTCCGTCAGTTTTCTACCAACATATCCGCTAGTTTGTTGACATCGCCTGCGCCAAGCACCAACACAATATCCTCTTTGCTTGTCATTTTTTTCAATGATTTTGCGACTTCTTCCCTATTTTCTGCATACACACACACTTGCCCCTTTTCCAACAATTTATGATACAAATCAAAGCTGTTTTTGCCATCATTTTCACTTTCTCTTGCCGAAAAAGTTGGCAGTAAAATTATCTCATCACTCCAATAAAAGCTACATGCAAACTCATTCAAAAGGCTTGCTGTCCGAGAATATGTATGCGGTTGAAAAACTGTCCACACCTTGCCCCTGCCCAACCTGTTGGCGGTAGATATAGCAGCGGCAATTTCCGTTGGGTGATGAGCATAATCTATTATCACCCTAGCACCACTTGGCATTTTACCTTTGCACTCGAATCGCCTCTCTATACCGCCAAAGTCCGCCAAAACTTCCACAATACTTGTCATATCATATCCAAGCGTATTGCACACCGCCACAGCACCCAAAGCATTGAGCAAATTGTGTTTGCCATACAGCCCAAGGTTGAGGTCAACTCGCTCTCCTTGGTGGCACACAGCACAACTATATTTGCCGTGATTTTCCTTGATATTCTCTGCAAAATAGTCATTTTGACGGCTAAATCCATAGCTTATACAAGGCATTTTGAGTATGCTTTTGGCTTGTTCACTCCCTATCAAAATATTGCTTTTTTGTCCAAAAGTTGCGAATGCTTGACACAAATCTTTCTTGCTTGGATATGTATCTGGGTGGTCATAATCTATCCCAGTTATCACCCCAATATAGCTGTCCAACTCCAAAAAACTGCGGCGATATTCGCACGCTTCACACACCAAAATATCACGTTTGTCCGAGTACAAGAACCCATTCCAACCCACAGGCTTGCACCCTAGATGCGTGGTAACATCGCCACCCAATCTGCCTATCACATAAGCTATCATTGCCGACATTGTAGACTTGCCATGACTGCCAGCAACGGACACAACTCTGTCAAAAAGTTGGCTGAGCAAGCCAAGATAAGTCTTGCGTTCTATGACAATTTTTCCACTATTTTGCGCATAAACACGCTCTATATCATCTTGTCCAACTGCCGAACTAAAAACTACCAAATCCGCCCTATCTACAACCCTACAATCAGCTCCGACATAAGCCTCTATGCTCTTGCTTTGCAAATAGCCTATCGTATCCGAATTCTCCCTATCGCTTCCACTCACACTCATTCCCAATTTTTGACTGAGAAATGCCAAGTTTTGCATACTCGCTCCCCCAATTCCTATCAAATGCACTCTCTTTATTTCACCAAAATCAAACATATTATAATATATGCCGCCAAAACGACTTTGACCAAAATTTTGTCAAAAAGCTAATTTTCGTACAATTTTTACCCAACTTGAACAAAATTTGAAAATTTTCCGCAAAAATGGGTATAGACATATACCAAAAATTGGTATATAATAAATATAACAAATATATAAGTTGAGGTTTTGTTTATGAAAATTAGTGACATTAAAGTACGACTTATCAACAATGCCGACAGGCGACTTATAGGTGTTGCATCTATCATTATCGACGATTGTTTTGCTATCCACGATATCAAGATTATCCAAGGTCAAGAAGGAGAATTCATTGCTATGCCAAGCAGAAAGACCCCTGATGGCTCTTTTAAGGATATAGCGCACCCTATCAACAGCGACACAAGAGTTCAACTCAGCGACGCAATTTTGGAAGCATATCACAAAGAGATTGAGGTTTTGAAAAAATAGTGTACTTTGGTTCTAAACCTCCTACAAATACACTTAACCCAATTAACGAAACAACCACTGCAAGAGTGGTTGTTTTTTTGTTTATTATAAAGATTTGCTAGACAATATTCCTACTTCTATTTGAGCGTTTGCCTATTGATATTATACATTTTATACTATTTCTTATTTTCACCCAATATATCATACAACTGATCATACAATGGTCTCATATATCTGTACATTCTGCGGTATACCCTGTCATAGAATTCGTGATAAGTTGCATGAGTCTCGGGGTTTGGTACGAATTCATCTTTGACATGTCGCATTTTTGCCAATGCTTCATCAACATCTTTGAACTCGCCCACCCCCACAAAGCTGAGCATTGCTCCGCCAAGTCCGCTAGTTTCGTAAGTTTGCACCCTATACACAGGTTTGCCGAATATATCCGCAACGATTTGGCATACCACATTGCTTTGTGAGCCACCGCCTGATAGAGCGAGCCTTTCTACATCAATTTTTGCACGAGTGGTCATAGTATTGAGTCCATCGAGCAATCCATAGCAAATACCCTCGATAATAGCTCTGTACATATATTCTCTTGTATGTAAATCTGTAAATCCAATCATTGAGCCTTTTGCCTCAGGATTTTTAAGTCCAGGTCCCCAGAATGGTTGCAAAATAAGTCCGTGACATCCTGCAGGCACACTGCTGAGCTTCCTATCGAGGACTACCTCTACCTTTTCACCTGTTTTCTCGGCTTCGACTTGTTCATACAAAGCGAATTGCTCTTTGAACCAACTTACCATCCAAAATCCTCTAAAAATTTGGATTTCGGGATTGAATTTTCCTTTGATGACTGCTGGATATGCCGGCATAAAGCTCTCAGGCTCGACATACTTGTCCGTGCAAATCTCGATAGATGATGCAGTGCCTAGCGATATTGCCGCAATCTTAGAATTGACAGCGCCAACGCCCAAAGACTCACAGCCTTTGTCAGTACCTGTCGCAACAAGCGGAATACCTGCCCTCAGTCCAGTTTCTGCCGCACATTGTTCGGTCACATATCCGATTATGTCGCCAGGCTCTACCAGCTCGCACATTCTGTCGATTGTACAACCAAAAATTGGATAATTGAGTGATTTTGTTGTTTGCCAACGGCGATTTTTGTAGTCAAATGGCACTTTGCAAGCTATGCCTGCATCGCTGTCAGCTAGTCTACCTGTTATTTTGAAATTGACGTAGGTCGCTGGCATAACGACTTTGGCTGTCTTTTCCCAAATATCAGGTTGGTTTACTCTCACCCAGTTGGTGGCACAAGTTTTGCGAGTCACACGTACACTTTCGCTCATACCTACCAAAAAATATAGAAATCTATTCAAAAGAGGCAACTTTTCAGGACACTCAACTTCTCGTTTGTCCAGCCACATAATAGTGTTGCGAGTTGGCTCTCCTTTTTCGTCCAAAAATACCACGGTGTTACGGATTGATGTAACCGTGATTGATACCACATCGTCCAAAAGTTTTGGTTGGTTTTCTCTCACAATTTTGCATACAGCTTTGACCCCTTCATAAAACAAGCGAGTGTCTTTTTCTGCATAGCCGTTACTTTTACCAATTATGAGTTTCTCTTCCACTTGCGCTTTGTACACAAGTTCACCTTGTTTGTCAAAAAACAAAGCTCTTGTGGACTGAGTGCCAAGATCAAATACCAATGCCAATGGTCTATTTGTTGTCATTTTTTCTCCTTATTTTGTCATATGTTGCAACGCCATAAAGTCAACCTTGCCGATAGGCGTCATGGGCAATTTGTCTATGAATTCGATTACCCTTGGTTTGCTAAACTTCATAAGTTTGCAACCTATTTCGTCCAATATTTGTTGTTCGACTTGTTTGTTAGACAACAAACACGACTTGTCTTTTACTACATACAATTTTGTTGCTGTCTTGCCTTTCAAGGTAGTTTCTACCATACAGCAAGATTGCACGCTGTCAAGTTCATTTACTATGTTCTCAACCTCTTTTGGAAAAACGTTCACTCCGGATATCTTGACCAATCTTTTTAGTCTGTCCGTAAAGAAAACGTTGCCATCTTCATCGATATATCCCACATCACCGCTTCTCAACCACTTAGTGCCTTGCTCATCATAGAAGAATGTTCCTCTCTCTTCGCTGTGGTCATAGTAGCCTTTCATCAGTGTTGTACCTGTTATTACGATTTCGCCTTTTTCTAGCGGTGGCAAGAATTGTTTTTGCTCATCAATGATGCCGAACTGCATACTAGGGAGCGGTCTGCCGATAGAGTTTGGCTTGTACAAGCTCATCGTGTTGATAGAACATACGCAAGCCTCAGTCAATCCATATCCCTCGCTCAGCAAAATATTGTTGCCAGCCTTTTGCATTGCATCTCTGAATTGTATTTTGGTGTTCTCAGACACCTTGTCGCCCCCACAAAAGCAAGCTTTTAGTCTAGCGATTTTCTTGCCGCAGAACTTACCGCTCGAGAGCATTTTGGTATACATATAAGGCACGCCTGCCATATAAGTAACCTTGTATCTGCCCAACAAATAACACGCCGTGGATGCCTTAAATTTTGGCATAAGCACAACTCTCATACCACTGCACATTGTTGTATGCATACACACACCCAAGCCATAGGTATGGAAAATTGGCAAAACCATCAACATTGCATCATTGTTGTCCACTTTGTACCAACTCATAATATTGTCAGTCAAATGATTGAAAGCATAGTTGGACATAAGCACAGTTTTTGCTTTGCCACAAGTGCCACCGCTGTGCATATACACCGCAATATCATCACCTTTGACATCTACACTAGGAGCAAGATATTTGCCAATATCACGATATTTGACCACATTGGTGCTGTTTGGCTTGGTCAAGTTGTGGTCAACATGCAAGCCATAAAAGAACTTGAAAATCTTTGGCAAATAGTCGCCTGCGCTACACAACACGACATTGTTGTCCGACTTTTCTATCCAATCGGCATATTTTCCATAAAACTCATCGAACAAAATGATAGCTTTTGGCTTCATCTCATCTACCATTTCGCTCAGCTTGTCTGATGGTATAAGCGGATGAACAATGTTGGCGATTGCCCCAGCACGATTGATAGCATAAAAACAAACTATCGCATTGGGAATATTGCTAAGACACAATATGACATTGTCGCCTTTTTGCACACCTATGCTCATCAAGTATCCTGCAAAATTCTCCACTTCCTGCACGAAATTTTCACGCACAATGCTTTTGCCCCAAAAGTGCCAAATCTTGTTAGACTTGGGATTGTCCTTGGTGCAAGCCTTGAAAAAATCATACATTGACATATCAAAATCTTGTACTATCATAGTTTGTTCAATATATTCCTTTCTGACAATGCAATTCTGTCGCCGTCAGGGCCAAACGCAAGCAATTTTACTATGAGTGTAATGGTAAAACCAATCAGTCCACCAATCGCAATATCGCTCAAATAGTAAATGCCACTGATAAAATTCCCTGCCATAATCAACAATATAAATGCAATGTTGGCAAGGTCAAATGCCAATTCCTTTCCTGCCATACGTGGATGAATTTTGGTCAAAGTGAGCATTATCCAACCAGTAAATGCCAGTGCCGTGCGGTTGTCAGGCATTGCCCAACCACCCTTGAATTTGGTGATATGATACCAAGGCGAAAAAACTGCGCCATTTTCCAAAATGTCAACAAGTGAAGCTCTTTGGCAAATAAACTTCATAGAATATGTGACAACCGCCACAATTCCTACAATGATACATACGCTGAATGCCCACTTTTTGTATCTCTCGAACTCCTGCTTACAAAACTTGGATATGTCGGTCATAAACAACACGTACACAAATCCTGCACACAAAAGTGCAACAAGATATTGTTGGGCAGTTTTCTTAAATATGAGCGCTACACAATCCAAAAATCCGAACATTGCCGACACAAGTCCCAAACAAGCATACAACACTATGAAAAATCTTTTTAGCACGATGTTGCACTCTTTGTTTTGCGCACAGCGCACCAAAATAGCGCACGATGCCGCCATAATCAAGAATGCAGGCATTTTGCCCACGGCCTTGGTTATCACACTAAAAAAGTTGCCTGGAATATAAACAGCTTGTGCAATCTTCAAATCCAAGAAAGAGCCTACGATAAGCATGGCAATCAATACCACAAATGTGGACAAGCCAATAATAAGTTGTCTTACACTCTCTTTCACTCTACAACCTCACTCCTTTTGCTTATCTCGAATTGGTATTTTCCGCCACGGAAAAACAACCATTTGAGCAAGTAAAAAATGCCGTAAGTAATATATGTTCCTGCCACAATATCGGACAAGAAGTGTGCGCAGTTGACAATTCTCGAAAATGTACCCACAGCAATTACCACGATCACACCTACATACATAGTAGGTTTTAGCCACGATTTACTCTTCCAAGATGGCAAAATATCACACAGCACACACAACAAGAACAAATGTGTTATGCTAGATGAATGTCCAGATGGAAAAGATGTATATTTATATGATGGGTCGAGCTTTTCTCTGCCATACATAATCTTCCACCAAGGTGAAAAGCCATCACAATTGCCTTCTTTGAGCATATCTCTATATCTCATACGGCACCAAATATTCTTCATAACTTGCATAACGGCAAGTGCCACCACGATGAACACGAGCGAAAATACTGCGAACTTGAACAATCTGTGAATTGTATCCTTTGGCACAAAGTGAAATATGATAAGTGTCATTCCACCATAGAAAAAGCCCTTGAATACACTCCAAAGTGCTAGATGTTCTATCTCAACCAACTTAGTTGACTTGATTGAGAACAAGAACCACCCAAACCAAACAATAACTGTGCCTAGTACCATTATTCCAATTCTTGCATTCTTTTTGTCGAATAAGTCAGAATTGTAGAATATAATAGCTCCGGCGATTGGCACCATCCAATAGGACGGATACTCGGCTATTATAGCAAAGAGTTGACCATAGAAGTTGTGTTGGTCACCTATTGCTTGCGATAGTTTTAGGTCAAAAAAAGAAGCTAGCACCATAAGCAAAATACCTACGGCAATAGCCACGCTGTGTCCAATTATTGAAATTTTTCTTTCTTTGGTTATGTTCATAGTATTTATATTATAATACATATAAAGCTATGTTTCAAGTATTATTTTTATTTTTGCTCATACTCGCACTTGTTTTCCCTATTTTATACCTAACCAATCATCACTAGACTCCACTCATATTTTGCTATTATATTCTTGCCTATCTCTCGCCATTTTATTTATCATATTGTTTTTTGCACAAAAAAACACACCGCATAGCGATGTGCTTTTATTGTCTTATTGCTTATTTTATGTTGTTTGGCCAGCTCTTTGATGCTTCGAGTCTTGATGCGATATCAAAGCCCTTTTCGTTCATATCATAGCTATATTGTTGAACAGATTCCAAGGTGATTGTTGAGTTGATAATACCTGCGATCTTTACATCATAACTCTCTACAATACCAAGCTCACTGATGAAGCCATTTTCCCACATCTTCACTGTGAATTGAACACTTCTGAATTTCAAATCCTCATCTTTACAAGATACAGATGCGTTGAGCATGTGAAGCATAACTTGTCTGTAGTCTTCTGTAGCTTTGTTGATGTCAAGATCTACTGTGAACTCATATTGACCAGCACTATTTGTTGTTACTTTAGATACATTGGCAATTGTTTCTGGTGTTGTGGTATACATCCAAATACGAGTTGGGTCATTCTTCATATCAGATACAAGTGAAGCTACACTATCAAAAGATTTACCGCTCACTGCAGGCTTTTTCTTTTCCTTTACCGGATCTCCCCAACCAACTACACCGAATCCATCTGGGTCAGATTTTTTATCATACTTTCTCTTGTTGTAAGATACATATTTTACTCTATCATCAGCATTTGCTGCTTTTTGATTTACGATAGTCTCTTCATATACTTGCACAACTGAGCTATAGCTCTTGTTGTCTACATAATAGATTGCATCTTTCTTTTCTTGCTCAGTTGTAGCCTTACCCTCTCTAATCTTTGTACCAAATACACTTTGTGTAACAGGGAGTGTACCGATTTTCACAGTAACTTGACCAGCGAGCAATGTTGATACATAATCAGCTGCATAGAAGTTGTCGATACCTGCCATAAGCATATCAGTTCCGCTCATTTTTTTATCGATAGCTTTAGCTGGAGCAGAAGTTGGCTTTTCTAGACCAATAATTTTATTTGGAGCTTCGAATTTCTTAGCAAAACAGCCAGTAGCGAATACACCTACGACTACCAAAAGCACCAAAATTGCAATAACAGTAATTCTTTTTTTCATGATTTACTCCTCCGTTTTCGTAAAATATACGTAAAACTATTTCATACTATACTACACATTTTCCTAAAAAGCAATCATTTTGTTAAACTTTTTGCAATTAAAAAATTCGCATTCAAATGCGTATGCGAATTTATAAAAATAAAGTTATTTGTTTTCTATATCATTATCGTTGTTTTGGGCTTCATCTTTTTGGACAACCTCTTGATTTTTGGACTTCTTATCTTTTCGGATATGCAACACCAACTTGACAATGTATGCTACCAAAGCTATCACCACAATAGCCAACAATGCATAAATAATATAATCGATATAGTCTGCAAGGAAGAATGACAACAAGCTGATGATGACAGCAGCTACCAAATTGCCTGCCCATACCATAAGCATAGATTTGACAAAGCCTAGTCCCATAAATGATGCAACCGCACTGCCTGTCCACACACCGGTGAGCGGAATAGGAATTGCAACGAATGCAAACACGCCTATCATCTTTCGCCTCTCTATCATTTTGGGGTCGAACTCTTGATTCGCCTTGTCCTCCACGATAGAAGCCTTGCCCTTAAAAATACTTTCCACTGCATTGGCAAGCGCTCTGAACGGCTTATATTTTTTCATCCATTTTAGTATTGGTTGCAAGATAAGGAGCAAAATAGGTGCTACAAGTGCGCTACCAGCCCATGCACAAGCAAAAGCCTCGAACACATTCATGCCCATTGCAATGCCCACAGGTATCGAACCTCTCAGCTCGATAAGCGGAATCATAGAAATGATAATTATTATAAGATATTCGTTTTTCAAAGTTTCTTTGAAAAAATTTATAATTGCATCTACCAAAATTTTTCTCCTTGTCGCCATAATTATATAATTTTAATTGCATTTAGTCAACAAAACTTATATAATCATTTTATGCAAAAACTATTAAGCCTAGCTCGAAAAGCAATCAGTGACTATGATATGATACAAGACGGCGACAAAATTGCCGTTGGACTTTCTGGCGGAAAAGACTCCATAACTCTTCTTGCCGTCCTTGCCAACTACCGCAAGTTTTCTCCCCAAAAATTCGACCTCGTTGCCATCAACATTGACCTTGGTTTTGAGGGCACCAACCAACAAGAAGTCGATACATGTCGAGAATTTTGCAAAAGTCTTGATGTTCCTTTCATTGTCGAAAAAACGGATATTGCTCAGATAATATTCGAGGAACGCAAAGAAAAAAGTCCTTGTTCTCTTTGCTCTAAGATGCGTCGTGGCGCTCTCAACAGCGTTGCCATTGCCAATGGTTGCAACAAGCTCGCACTCGGCCACCATGCCGATGATGTTGCCGAAACGCTTATGTTAAGCCTTATTTATGAAGGCAGATTTTCGACATTTATGCCAACTAGCCACATGGACAGGAGCGGTATGACACTCATTCGCCCTCTTATCTATATCGAAGAAAAACAAATCAACTGGACATGCAAGCGACTAGGACTGCCTATCATTCACAATGTTTGCCCACAAGACAAACACACCAAGCGTGAAGATATGAAAGATCTCATCAAGCAACTAGATGAGGACTTCCATGACTCCAAAAAGCATATCTTATCCGCCATTTTCAATCCTGACCGCAACAGCTTGTGGGACAAAGCAAAACCAATCAAATAATTCAAAGCACACTCGTTGTGCTTTTTCTTTTGGCTTTTTCTTGATAATTTCGGCGAGTACTCTCACCGCCTCGCAAATGCCTCACCGACCAATTATACTCGAGCACTGCCTTGACCGCTCCGAACAATTCTTTGTCTATTTCGCTCAGCCTTTTTGTCAAATCAATATGCATCGTGCTTTTACTCACCCCAAAAACTTTGCTCGCCTCTCTAATTGTAGCATTATTCTTGACCACAAAATCTCCCTCAGCCAACACTCTTTGTCTTAATTTCCAATCCATATACTAGGATATTGAATCTTTCTTTCAAAAATGCAAATAGGGGAGCAAAACTCGCTTTTATATGCAAATATGTTCATTATCTAATATGTACATTGCTGTATAATATACAAGTTGATATGCACATATTCACATATCAAAATATGCTCTTTGATTTGCTTTTGGGTGGCATTTTTGTTTTGTTCGACTTAGACTTTATCCAATCGAAAATTGTCTTTCCCAGCATCACTACGCCCACAACTGCAATGAACCAACCGAACATTTTTTGCAACAAATCCCCTTCCAATTTTGGCGCAACAAACGAGGCAACACAAGTAGTTGCCAAAGCAGGCAAAGTCACCCACAGCAAAGCTTTGAAGTCCACCAATTTATGCTTGGTGTGTATGACAATACTCACCAGTGCCATTGGCAAAAATGCGACAAGATTGGTTGTCTGAGCCGCCAGTTGTGACCACCCCAAAAGTATAGTCAAGATAGGTATGAGCAAAGTTCCGCCACCCATACCCATTCCGCCAATTATTCCACCGCATACACCTGCCACTATCATCCAAAGATATTGCATATTTATTATACCTCATTGCATTTTATACATTTTGTTTATTTTGTATTCTCTTATTATTTTCGCCATGTTCTCCACTTGTTACAATGAATAGTTGATACATCTACATATCCAAATTTTTCACTTGCCCAACCAGTTATTGACACGCCTCATACTATCCAATTATCATTTTCACTCCACCACCAATCATAAGGATATAGAATATCACACCAAGCATTCTTTTAGGTATTTTCCGCAAAGCAAACGAGCCGACAATTCCACCAACTACCACACCCAAGCTGACAACCAATCCGTTTTGATATTCCCAGCCTGCTCCTACTAGATAAAAAATACTGCTGATACAACACAGCGGAAAAATAGTAGCCAATGCTGTTGCGTGAGCCTTGTCCTGTTCCAATCCATACAACGTTGTAAGCAACGGCACAATGAGCATACCTCCCCCACCACCAAAAAGCCCTGTGCAAATCCCTGCCACCAAGCTTCCAATGACGAGCCAAATCTTTTTTGTCATCGAAAATGCGTTGTTTTCGCCCCAAATTTTTTCTTCAAATTTTTCTTTCATACAAATATTGTTGCCAACTCCCGTCCAATTTACTCTCTATCAATCGGCATTTTGTGCCACATTTTCACCATAAATGATATGATTTAGGAATATATTGATTATATTTTGTTTTTAATATATTTTTAATATAATATTTACTAAAAAAGTATTGCAAATTCGGTTTATATCCTTTATAATAATTAAGACTATAATATTAGTACTCCAAATTCAAAGGTGGTAAAATGAACAAGAAAAGACATTTTCTCATAGCACTTATCGTAGTTGTATTGTGCATCTGTCTAGTCGCTTCATTTGTTGCTTGTGACAACAAGGACAAAGACAAAGATGAAGACACTGCTGACAACAACGAGCTTTTCACCAATGGTCAATTTACTTTGACTACTGGCGAGAATTATCCATTGACTCCAAGTTCTTGGACAGGTGCAGTTGGCACTTCCAGTGCACCAAGCGGTTCTGACAACATCGTTTCAGGTGTAGTTGACACCAGCGAAAAGAGCTTCAAGAGCAACAAGAAAACTTATGGCAACATCAACAACCCAGGCAAAGTAGGTGCTGATGATGACAAGATTTTGATGATTTACAACAAGAATGCTACTTCTTACAAGTACACTTCTTCTGGTGTAAAACTCAACAAAAACAGCTACTACAAACTCACTTTCTCTGTAAAAACATTGATTACTAGCACAACCAACAACTCTGGTGTATACGCTTATGTCAATGGTGATGCTTATGCAGCTTTCGAGTCTATCAATACCAACGGCGAATGGAAAGAATATACCGTTTATTTCCAAACTTCCAACATTGCTGACAACAACATTTCACTTGTGTTCTCTCTCGGCAATGGTTCTATCTACACCGCAGGTCACGCATTCTTCGACAATGTTGTACTCACCGACCTCACCAAGGTTAAGGAAGGCGAAACAGCTTTCACCCAAGCCAATTTTGATGAAGTAGCAATCAATGCTACAACAGCAAAATACAGTATGATTGTAGGCGATAGCGAATTCGATTATACATCTTCATCATCTAGCGTCCTCACCCCAGTTAAGTACACAGGTCAACAAGGCAATGGTTCTGATGGCTCTGCTCCATCTTCATCTAGTTATGTAGATAAGGGCATCGTTGACACAGCTGTTACCACTTCTGTTGTATTTGGTGATGGCAATCTCGACCTAAATGCAGCTCCAAACTCAGTTGGAAGCAAGGTTATGATGCTCAACAACAAGAAAGCAACCGCATACGGATATCGTGCAAGCAGTGCTATTCGTTTTAGTGCAGGCAAGTACTATGCTCTCTCTGTTTACGTACGCACCAACATCCTTGAAGGCAAGGGCGCTACTCTCAAGCTTACCAATGGCAAGTCTACCGATGAGAGAAATATCACAATCGACGAAATCAACACCAATGACCAGTGGCAAAAGGTTACTTTCTATGTGGAAGGCAACACCAAGCGTCACAACGATTTGTATCTCGAAATGTGGCTAGGTCAAGGCGGTAAGAACGATACTTCTACTCACGTAAAAGGTATAGCATTGTTTGACAGCATTTCTTTCGGCGAAATCACCGCTGATGAATACAATGCCCAAAGTTCAAACAAGTTCTCACTCAAATCTGCCAACCCAGAAGATCCAATCGATCAAAGCAAGTTCGTCAACACCACCTATGACGAAACAATCGCAGCTGATCGTAGCGAAATCAAGACAGAAGGCGGTTTGTTGACAATCAACAACATCTTGCCTACTGCTACAACCGTATCCAACTTCACCAAAGATGCTGATGAAAAACTCGACAGTACCAATGGTTACACAATCTACCCTAACACATACTATATTGTATCTGTTTTGTTCAAGACTGATATTGCAGACAAAGCAAAGGGTCTAAATATCAACCTTGTAAGTGTCAACAAAGATGCAAAGACAGACAAATATACTGACAAGAAGACATCTTCTTCTTCTCTAACCAACCTCAACTCAGAAAATCTCAAAGATTATGCTATTGCTGATGGTTACACCGAAGCTAGGTTCTTTATCAAGGGTGGACACTATGAGTCTAAGATTGTTGGTCTAGAATACGCACTTGGTTCAGGCAAAGGTACCCAAGCTTCCAACCACGTTGTTGGTAGTGCTACAATCAAATCTATGAGCGTAGAAAAGATTACCGCGTCTGAGTACAATGCCGTAAGTTCTGATTCACTCACCACCACAACAAGCTTTGAAGAGTCTGCTGGTTCTAACGAAGTTTCCAACAACGGCGAGTTCAAACTCTTCGACTCTGCTGCAACCAAAGAGCTCTACAAAGAAAATATCTTCACCACCGAAGGTAAACTTGACAAACATATGGCTGTTCCAAAGAATTGGACAATCACCAACAAGTCTGCTATCACAGATGGCCAAAGCCGTAGCGGTATCATTGATCTAACCAGCACTTCCCTTATGACTGAGCTTGGTCTTTCTGATGCCAACTTCTTTGATGGCTTTGATGGTGCAACTATCGAGAACAACCCAACCGTACTTGGTATCAACAGCGTTGATTCTAAGGCGATTGGCTACTCTTCTGACTCTATTTCTTTGAGTGCCAACTCTTACTATGTGTTCAGTGTTTGGGCAAAATCAAACGGCTCCAACATCACCATTGAGCTTTCTACTAAGTCTGGCAACGGCAAAAACACAAAGTATCACAACATCACTCCAGTTGACAACAACTGGCACAGATACTATATCTATGTAGAAACTGGTATTGCTAGTGTATCTTTGAAGCTCAGCCTCTATGCAGGTAACCCTCAAGCTACCAGCAACACCAACAATGGTTGGACATTCTTCGACAATGCAAAATACCTTGCTGTTGATGAAAACACTTACAAGCAAGCTGTTAAGCAAGATGTTGCAAATAGCAATGTTTTGACCCAATCATGGCTTGTTGATTCTTTCGAATCTACCAACAAAGAATCTATCGCATCACCAAGCAACTGGTCTGGTTCTTTGATTGACTCAGAAGCAAAATCTGACAGCGACAACCTCACCGCAGGTGTATTCGACAAGACTGCTGGCGACTGGTCAAAGCTTAACATTGACCCTGACAAAAAGCCTGCTGTTGCCAACGCAATCTTTGATGATTCTAAGAACATCGGCGACTCTGTACTTGCTATCTACAACAAGAATGCAGGTGCTTACAAGTACACTTCTTCATCTACCAACCTCAAAGCTGACACATACTACAAAATCAGTATCAGTGTTTTGACATACGGACTAGATGCAAAAGACAGTGCAACTGTAACTTTGAAACTTAACAACCAAACATACACATTTGGTAAGCTTATCGGCGACAAATCCACCGATTATGACAAAATGCGTACAATCAATACTTCAACATACTCTGAGAATGGCGAAGAAACAATCGGCACTTGGAAAGAACTCAACTATTATGTCAAGACAGACAAAAAGGTTACCGCTTCTGCAACATTGAGCGTAGGTCTTGGCTACAATGGCAAAGACAACTGGAAGAAGGGCTATGTATTCGCTGACAACTACTCTGTTACAACTATCACAGAAGAAGAATTCATCGCAAGAAAAGTTGTAGAGGGCGAAACCGAAGAGAATATTGACCAATCATTGATTGCTGACGAACTTGTTCCAAACAATCATCGTATTGTGTTCACTGAAGAATCTGCAAATGCTGAAGAAGACAAGAATGCAGACAAGACAGAAAGCACTGATGAAAACAAGGACAAGAATGATTTGTTGTGGCTATGGATAAGCTCCGGAATTGTAGGTGGCTTTATCGTAATTGCCGTAATCGTTGTAATTGTTCGTAAGTATGCTCCAAAGAAGAAAAACAAAAAGTTGACTTCTAAGAAATCAAGCAAAACTACCAAGTCGAACAACAACAAATTCAACGACTAACAAATACTAAGAGCCACAGCAATGTGGCTCTTTTTAGTAGCAAATAAATTGCTACTCTCTTCATACAAAGGTGTATGAACAATTGTAAATCAACAACAATTATGTTATAATGAAAAAGACGAAAGTCTAAAGGAGAAAACAAATGAAACTTAACAATGTAGATTTTGACACATATTTTAGAAACTACCCTGACAACAAAGGATACTTTGGCAAATACGGCGGCAGCTTTATTCCAACCGAATTGCAAGCCGCTATGAACGAAATAACCGAGGCATATCACTCAATTTGCCAATCAAGAAAATTTATTGCAGAACTCAGAAGAATTCGTAAAGAATTCCAAGGCAGACCTACCCCAGTATCTCATCTCGAGAGATTGTCCAATGCTCTAGGTGGCAAGGTACAACTTTACGCAAAGCGTGAAGACCTCAACCATTCTGGTGCTCACAAGCTCAACCACTGCATGGGCGAAGCTCTCCTTGCCAAGTATATGGGCAAGCACAAAGTCATTGCCGAAACTGGCGCTGGTCAACACGGTGTAGCTCTTGCTACTGCAGCTGCTTATTTTGGTCTAGAATGCGACATTTATATGGGCGCTGTAGACATCAAAAAACAAGCTCCAAACGTTGCTAGAATGAAGATTTTGGGTGCAAATGTAGTCGAAGTTACTCACGGACTCCAAACTCTTAAAGAAGCTGTTGATGCTGCTTTCGAAGCTTACAGCAAAGAATACAAAGATGCTATCTATTGCATCGGCTCAACCGTTGGTCCTCACCCATTCCCTATGATGGTAAGAGATTTCCAAAGCGTTGTTGGTATCGAGGCAAGAGAACAATTTTTGGATATGACAGGTCATTTGCCTGATGCTATCGTAGCTTGTGTAGGTGGCGGTTCCAATTCAGCAGGATTTTTCTCAGGCTTCCTCAATGACCCAGTGGATATCTATGGCGTAGAACCTCTCGGTCGTGGACCAAAGCTCGGTGACCACGCAGCAAGCCTCACATACGGCACAGAGGGCATTATGCACGGCTTCAACAGCATTATGCTAAAAGATGAAAACGGCGAGCCTGCTCCTGTATATTCAGTTGCAAGCGGTCTTGACTATCCATCTTCTGGTCCAGAACATGCTTTTTGGAAAGAAATTGGCAGAGTTAAGTACGATGTCATCAATGATGATGAAACAATCGATGCTTTCTTCAAGCTATCTCGCCTAGAAGGTATCATTCCTGCAATCGAAAGCTCACACGCTGTCGCTTATGGTATGAAACTTGCCCAAACAATGGACAAAGGCTCAGTGCTTATCAACTTGTCCGGCCGTGGAGATAAGGATATGGATTATATCATCGAGCATTACGGCATCAGATAACCAAACAAAATCAAACAGCTTGTCCACCCCTCGGGGTGGGCATTTTTTATCTGCCAAAGACTTTTGCAAGAATACTCTCCATAATAACTTTGTTGTTGATGATTTTCACATAAAATAATGACCACTTTTACATGATCATCATAAATTGCTTTAGTATTTATTTTATGTCCTTAGGGACAACTTTATTGAACAAATATTGCACCAAATTGATAGGTTCAATCAACACCTTAAATCTCTCAAAATTGTCGTATAAGGCACTTCCTTTTGCCTCGATATCAGTTGTTGACTTTATCTTATACTCATTTTCTATATCTATCTTCTTACCATTCAACTTTTGGGTAACAATTTTTGTTTGATTAGGCAATATATCAAAATAATTGTCGCTCAAAGGCAAACTGCACGTCGTGGTATGTATTGCAACATAGTGAGCATATTTATTGGAGTGCAAGGTGATAATAGCGGTATCATTTTCAATTTTTACACTGACATCAATGTCTGCTTTTGGCAACTTTAATTTCTTTTCGATATCAAAAAGCAATGTTTTTTCAAAAACAATCTCATCATCTTTTGTTAGGCTAGCATAAAAAATGCAGTCCTTTACATTATTTTTGTCCGTTATGTTGAGTATTTCAAAACTTTCAACACTATTGCTTTCTATTTTTATATCTTCCCTATGGCTATACTCAACTTCGCCCTCGAATGTTATTAGCTGTGTGTTCAATTGCAACTTTTGAGAGTTTAGGGTGTCGTTGGTGACATAAACAACCACCTTTCCCTCTTCCACAACGGCTGACAACGCAAGTGGATTGTTAAAATGTCTTGCGCCATATTGAAGAGCCTTATAATTGCCGTAATAATCCATACTAGCCCACGAGCAAACAGGCCAACAATCATTGAATTGCCAATACATAGAGCCATTGCACCTTCCTTTGTTGCGACGCCAATGTTCGGTTGCATCTTTTATACATTCCAGTTGGCATATTTGAGAGAGGTACACATAATCCACAAAGTTTTTTGGCAAAGAAAATCTTGATGCTATATAATACTTCATTTTTTTGTTGCCACTCAAACATTTTTGGTGACTATTAAAGACTTTTGAGCCTAGTGAATAATCTTCTTTTGTTGCAAATTTTTCTATTGTTTTTAGGTCTGGCAACGATTCAAAACCATACTCGCTACAAAATCTAGTTAGTCTTTTTCGATAATAGTTTAGAGGTTGAAGACCATGCCAAACAGCCCACAAGTGCGTATCGCCGACATTGTCCGTGCCAACACCTGTTTGATAGCTTGTGCCAATTGGCGAACCTGCAATATATGGTGTAGAGGCATCTAAGTTTTCTAGATGCTTTGGCAAAATATCATAGAAAAACTTTTGTGTCCATTTTATATATTTTATTCTATTTTTCCAAGCAATATCCATAGCTTCTATTTCGTTATTTCCGCACCATAGGGCAAGAGAGGCGTGGTGTTTTAGCCTGTTTACATTGAATGTAACTTCATCCAATACATTTTGGAGCAGACTTTCAATGAAAAATGGATATGGCTGGCAAGCGAACATAAAATCTTGCCACAAAAGTATGCCCATTTCATCACATTTATCATAAAAATAGTCATCGCCATAATATCCACCGCCCCAAATTCTTATCATATTGAAGTTGGAAAATCTTGCACTATTTAGGTAATAATCTATTTTGTCAGTCCCAACTCTATCAATAAAACTATCAGCCGGTATCCAATTGGCTCCCTTAACAAAAATATGAACACCGTTTAATACAAAACAAAAATTTTCGCCCGCACTATCTTTCGACCTATCCAAAGTGAGTGTTCTAAGACCTACTTTTTTTGTTACTTGTTGAGCAACATTGCCATCAGAAAGAATATTTACCTCGACTCTATATAGTGGCTGGGTGTCTACCTTATTCAATTCATATGTCCACCAAAGTTTAGGATTTTCTATATCAACTTTTATGGTAGGTTTTTTATCGAAAATATCAACGCTTTTTATCAATTTGTTTTCTGGTGAAAAAACTTTTATATTAAAATTATACTCTTTGCAAGTTTCACTTTCAGCCGTGACAATCAATTCCACTTTGTTTTCAAAATGGTTTTGAGTAATCTCTACATTTTTAATTTTTTCTACGTCAGAAAAAGATATGAAAATATCCTTACTTATTCCACTAGGAACAAGCACAGGTCCCCAATCCCAACCAAAATGGCATTGCGGTTTTCTTATATGCGGAATACCGTTTTGTCCATTGTTGTTGCGAGGAACTCTTTCTTTCTTTTGCAAGCTCTTTACATATTCTATAGGTGACTTTATAAGCACTTTGATTGTGTTTTTGCCCACAGATAAATATTTTTTTATATCAAAAGAATGTTCAATAAAGCAATTTTGCGTTTTTGCAACTTCGGTGTCATTTACAAAAATAGTTGCAATAGTATCAATCATTTTGCACTCAAGTTTTGCAAAATTATAGTCTAGCATTTTGCTAGTTATATCAAATTCTCTGCTAAATTCCCAATCGTATAAACCAACAAAATAAGCGTCTTTTTCATAAGTTGACAAGAAGGGATCTTTGATAATCTTGTTGTCGATAAGCGCCGTATAATTGCAAGTAGGTACGTTTGCATTTACTACGATATCGCCATTGATTTGTTTTAGTTGCCAGTTGCCATTAAGGTTTAGATTTTGCATAAAATTCTCCTAGTCTTGTTTGCTCGGTAAGCATTCTATAATTGTGCCATTTCCGCTTATTGAAAATTTTTGTTGACAACAATATGGCAAAAAGAAATATTCTCCCTTCTTGACTTGTTTTTGATAATCTTTGCCTTCGATTGTAACCAATCCATCAAGCACGATAAACACAGCCGGACCATAGTCCATAACAAATTTTCCACCCGTTAGGGTATGTCTATTCTCTGCAAAACACGGCGTAACATCATAGTCTATCAAAGCTTCTTTTTTATAGCCGTTTTCATTGGCCACAACTTTTGGTGTAACACTTGCAAGCTCTATTGCTTTTTTACCATACAAATCATAGTTGAAACAATCTAGCGCATCACTTTTAGATAGCCCAATATATTTCTCTTCTTCGCTAATTTTATAATCACCACACCAGTTTTCGGGTTGTATAGTAAAATCAGTTGGTTCTTGCACTTCCACAATGGTACAACCAGCCCCAATAGCATGTATAAGCCCTGCATTGATAATATATGTATCTCCGACTTTGGCATCGACTCTTCCTAAAATAGTGGACATAATGTCCTTTTCGTCAAGGCTTCTCTCTTCCAGATTGCTAAGCGTTTGTTTGTCAATCTTATCTCTAAATCCAAAATAAATCGACGCACCTGGTCTTGTATCTACAACCAACCAACTTTCCGTTTTCCCATATTCGCTATCAAAAAACTTTTTGGAAAACTCTTTGGTAGGGTGCACTTGAACGGGGAGTCTTATCGCACTGTCAAGATATTTGACCAAACAATCATATTTTCTATCGCCCAGCAACAATTCCTTTTGCTCTTTCAACAAGTCATCAAAGAAAATATCTGTGCCTCTAACAACAGAAACGCCATCTCTTTTCCCAAAATATTTTGGATTGATTGCCTTTACTTTGCTTGCAATCCATTCTTCTGGGAAAAAATTGTCCTCGGGTTTATCTCCCATCAGTTTTGCGTATTGTTTGCCTCCCAAATACACTCTAAACACTCTATTTCTTTCAAAAAATATTGGCTTTTGGGCGATTGATTTAGTATCTGTCATAATTTTCTATCTCCTCCATAGTAGGCATACTTTCCATAGCGCCTTTTCTTGAAACAACAATAGCGCACGCTTTAGACGCCATTTGTACTGCATTTATCATTTCACCAAATTTTAGTTGTTGCTTATCTTTATTTTTGCGGCTAAGAATATTGAAAATAATTGTTCCACTAAAACAATCTCCCGCCCCTGTAGTGTCAACGACGTTCGTTTTGGCGGCTTGTTCAAAATGTTTTTCTGTTTTTGAAAACATTGCTGCACCATTTTTACCCATCGTAACAAACAAAAGTTTTGCATTTTTTGACAAATCAAACATTTTCTCAACGCCTTTTTGTAGGTCGTTTTCTTTTGTTATCAAAGATAATTCTTCATCGGTTACTTTGACAATATCACATAGGGGCAAAAATTCTTTTACTACAGTTAAGCACTTGGTATCATTATTCCAAATATTCAATCTTAGATTTACATCAAAAGAAACGTAACAGCCTTTTTTGCTCGCAATATCTATTGCTTTTTTCGTAGCCTCTTTTGTAGGACAATCCACAAGGTCGACCGAACAAAAATGTAGCACATCGCCCATATCAAAATATTCTTCCCTAACTTCGTCTTTATCAAATAGCATATCGGCGCAAGGATTCCTAAAAAAAGAAAAAGATCTATCGCCGTTTTTGTCTAGGGATACAAAAGCGAGCCCAGTTCCTGCCTTGTCCGTAAAGGAAATATAGTCAGTTTTAACATTGCATTTTTTTAGTTTTTCTAGTAGAAAATTGGAAAAATTATCTCTTGCCATCATTCCAAGATAGTAACTCTCTCCTCCTAGTTTTCCAACCGCCGCACACACGTTAGTAGGTGCACCGCCAGCCTTTCCAGCAAAAGATAGTTCGCCATCTAGAGGCAAAAAATCAATAAGGCATTCGCCCATACATATAAGTTTGCTCATATTTCCCCCCCCGATTTTGTCCAACTGATTATATTATATATCCACACACTGACAAAATCAAGAAAAAATAAAAAAACTAATAATCAAATGAGCAAACTTTTCAAGCCCAAACAGCAAAAGAAAACGACTTGCAAAAGACTGCCCCTTAGCAAGCGAAGTGGCTAGTTGTAGCACCTATGCGGAAACTAGCCGATAGGGATTGTCAAGCCAAGTTTGCTTTTCTTATCCCTTCAGTTTTGCTACCGCTACGCTAACGCAAAACAGCTTCCCTTGCAACAAGGGACGCTCTCTTCTGCGGATAAATAATATCCTTG
>CAMFVQ010000051.1 GCA_945992255.1 uncultured Clostridia bacterium | reverse complement strand
TTCAGCTAGCTCTTTATGCTGAATGTGCCTGCTCCTAGATTGCGACCAAACGAAAGTGGTAATTTACGCTACGCTTCAATAACACTTTGTCGCAACTTTTTAATATGATAAGATCGAACTGGGCGCTCACAATAATGATTTATTTATCATTGTAAGTGTATGTTACTTACTTAGTTGCTTTTATTTATCGATTATCTTGTTGTTTCTATTCCTTGTAGACTGCTTTATACATGCAAAAGACAGCTCTAGAGCTGTCTTTTGTAATAATATATTGAGGTTATGATGATTTTATTTTAGGTTGAGTTGATTGGTCAAATTGTATTTTGCTAAGATTTCTGCTAGTTTGCCCTCTTCTGCCAAAGTGGCGAGTATTTCATCTAGTTTGGCTAGCCAATCAGTGTCACTCTCTCGCACACCCATCACAATATCTTGACCGCCCCAACTAAGTCCCTCTACAATAGTTAGGTCAGAATAGTACGCCATTGCTAGATTGTAGCTAGAATAACAATCGCCCACAATAGCAACATCAGCGCCACCACTCATAACTTTTTGCAAAGCTTTGGCAGTGCTGTCCACATATTCTACACTGGCATCGGCGAACTGGTCTTCAATAATGCTAGAGCTTTCTCCGCCATTCCAAGCAACAATTTTGGCAGTGTTAATTTTGTCTATTGTTTGCCAAGATGAGCTGTCACTTTTCTTGACTACCGCCACTTGGCGATTGCGCAAATATGACTTGGTGGTTGCAATTCCTTCAGCAAATGAACTACCGTTTGGCAAGCCGCCAATTACGACATCGACTGATTTGTCATCGAGTTTGGCCTTTACCTCATCTGCATTCAGCTTTTGGAATGTGACTCTCAATCCCAACTTTTCGCCAACTGCTTTGACAATATCCACTTCCGCACCTTTGGTATCTCCCCTAGTGTACGAGAACGGCTCGAAATCAAAATATCCCACGACAATATTGCCTTTGGACTGGATATATTCCCAATCGGTTTTCGTCTTCGTGCAGCCCACGGCTAGTGCCATGCACATCACCAAAATAAGTATAATTGTAGTTGTAACAAATAATCTCTTACGCATATCAAATCCCCCAATCAATCTTATAAGTTATTACTGTTACTATTATTATACTCACCTATTAATTTTTTGCTAGTACTTTGTGGAAATTTTAACAATTTTTGAACTTTATCTTATTTTTCGTTCTGAAAGTGTGTAAAATCTTTGAAAAGTCGTGTTTGGGAGCAAATATTGCAATATCTTGAAAAATATATTCCAATATGCTATTTTTTGTCAAAAAATGAGTTTTTGGACACATTTTGTACATGTTTTGCATATTTGGGGTAAAAAATCAACTGAAAAAGTTGGTTATTGACAAATATAACAATTTGTAGTAAAATGAAATATGTGAGTTGAAGCTACGCAAAAATGACAGGTATGTTTTACCTGTCATTTTTTGATAGAACTTGCCTATCTTGTTGGTGCACCCGCCGAGAGTTGAACTCGGATCAGTGCCGTCGGAGGGCACCGTTTTATCCAATTAGACTACGGGTACATTCGCAGTCATCATTCTGCATTTTGGCTAGCTTAATGTTTGCTTTTGTAGATTTACAATTCCTAAATGATGACAATCCCTCAGTCCAACAATCGCTTCGCTTTATGTTGGACAGCTCCCGCTGCACAAGGCAGCCTTTTTATATGGATTTCTTTTATTTCCTAAAATTTGCAACTCGGCTTATCTATCCCTTTCGGCTTGTTTCCACTTGCGTTCCAACAACCCACTTTCCCTTATCTAAGGGACAGTCTTTTATAAGGATAGTTGCTTCGCATATGGGTGGCAATCCCTCAGTCACACTCCACGTTCGTTTCGTGCGACAGCTCCCGCTGCACTACGGCAGCCGTTCATAAGGATTGCTATCCACTCTATATGTTTGTTGGCATAGAATGAGTTTTGCCTTATTTATTATATAATATTATTTTGTATTTTTCAATAATATAACTAAAAACAGCTCACATAAGAGCTGTTTTTGTCGTTTTGATTGTCAACCTGATTTTAATTTCTTGGTTGACATTTGCTTGTTTGGTGGAAAATTCCTCTTCGAGCTGGTCGCAACCGCATATTTTGGGGAGTGTATTTTTCCTGTATAGTGGTTGTTGTTAGGTAATTGTCAACCAAAAATTTGTTCTTTGGTTGACAATTGGTTATTGCTCGAATTGGGCATTGTACAACTCGGCATAGAAGCCATTTTGTTCTAGCAATTCTTGGTGAGTGCCTTGTTCGATGATGTCACCCTCTTTGAGTACAAGAATTTTGTCTGCATTCTTGATAGTTGACAAGCGGTGAGCTATGACAAAGCTTGTTCTGCCTTGCATAAGTCTTTCCATTGCGTTCTGGATAAGTTGCTCGGTACGAGTATCAACTGAGCTGGTTGCCTCGTCCAAAATCAAAATCTTTGGATTGGCAAGGATAGCTCTTGCGATTGTCAACAACTGCTTTTGACCTTGGGAAATGTTGTCTGCATCGGCATTGATGACAAAGTTGTATCCACCCGGCAAAGTGTTGATGAAGTGATCAGCATATGCAATCTTTGCCGCTTCGACAACTTCTTCATCGGTTGCATCAAGTCTTCCATAGCGGATATTGTCCATAATCGTACCGCCGAACAGCCAAGTGTCTTGCAATACCATACCTACATTTTGTCTGAGGTCACGGCGTCTAAGCTTGGTTATGTCAATGCCATCAAGCTTGATACTGCCACCATTGAGGTCATAAAATCTCATCAACAATTTGACGATAGTTGTTTTGCCTGCGCCGGTAGGTCCTACAAGTGCAATTCTTTGGCTTGGCAACACATCGCAACAGAAGTCATTGATGATAATTTTGTCTGGATTGTAGCCAAAACGCACATGGTCGAAAGTTACACTGCCCTTGATGTCGCTAGGACATTCCACAACATTTTCGCTCTCTTTTTCATCTTCCTCTTCCAAAAATTCAAATACACGCTCAGCCGCTGCCATTGTAGATTGTAGGGTGTTGGTGATACTGGATAGTTGGTTGATAGGTTGGTTGAATTGTTTTACATACTGCAAGAATGCTTGCACGTTACCAACAGTAATGCTACCGTTGATTGCCAATGTTCCACCCACAACACATACACATACATATCCAATGTCGCCCATAAGCATTGTTAGTGGGTGCATAAGTCCTGCAAAGAATTGGGATTGTTGGGCTGAGTCACGCAATTCTTCGTTGTATTGGCTAAATTGTTCTACGCTTGCTTGCTCGTTGTTGAACAGCTTGACAACATTGTGTCCTGCAAAGTTCTCTTCGATAAAGCCGTTGACATTGGCAAGTGATTTTTGTTGACCTGCAAAATACTTCTGAGATTTGCGTACAACAAGCATAGTTGCAATCATTGTAAGTGGCAAAATTGCAATAGCAATCAAGGTGAGTTTCCAACTGATTTTGATCATCATAATGAACACGCCCACTATGGTGGTGATAGATGTAACAAGTTGGGACAAAGATTGGTTGAGTGAAGTAGATATGGTATCTACATCGTTGGTTACCAAACTCATAATCTCGCCACGTGTCATTTTGTCAAAGTACGAAAGTGGCAACTTGTCGAATTTGGCATTGATATCTCGCCTAAATCTATACGAAACTCTTTGTGCAACACCTGCTAGCAAGAAGCCTTGGATATATGATAGCACTGCCGACAGGGCTACCAAAATAAGAATTTTGATCAAAATGTCCACAATCGCATCGGTGTCTATGCTTGGTGTAACATCGAGTGAAGTCTTAGCTACCGCATCACGATAGTTGGATGGAATTTTGTTGAGGACTTCGTTTAGGTTCAAGCACTCTACATACTCGCCTATTGTGGTAGCTGAGTATGCTTTCAAAAAGTTGGATACCTTGTTGGACTTCATACTCTCAGGCATTTGTTGGACAACATTCTTGACAATTGGTTTGGCAACACCAAGTTTGTTGATAATCTCGTTTTGCTCTGGAGTGCGGTCCTCATCTTCCATTGCAAGAACACGCATATCCACATCAAGTTCTGCCAACTCTTCAAATACCGCCTTGGTTTCTGCCGGCAACTGAGGCAAGTCATACTTCTTGATTTCTTTGTATATTGTCTTTTGCATTGCACCTGTCATCAATGTGTCAGTTGCTCCGCCCAAAATATCAGGTACAAGTAGCGTTGCAATTACACCACCGATTGCAAGCATAAATGCTACGATGATGACAACTAAGTCACGACGCAAATACTTGATTGTTTTGCCCATTGTTTTGCTGAAGTTTTTAGCTTTTTGTCCGCCAAAATTGCCGTGGCCTCCTGGAGGTCCCATTGGTCGTCTTGGAGCATTGTTATTCATAGTCCTAGTTCCTCCTTTGACAACTGAGATGTAGCGATTTCTCGATACACATCGCAATTTTGAAGCAATTCTTCGTGTTTGCCAAGCCCTACAATTTTGCCATCATCTAGCACGATGATTTGGTCGGCATTCTTGATTGTGCCTACTCTTTGGGCAACAATGATGATTGTCGCTTGGTCTAGTTCTTCTCTGAGTGCCTTACGCAAAGCCTTGTCGGTCTTGAAGTCAAGTGCTGAAAATGAGTCATCGAATACATAGATTGGGGCTTGTTTGGATATGGCACGAGCTATGGCAAGTCTTTGTTTTTGACCGCCTGACACGTTGCCACCGCCTTGGGCAATCTCTGAGTCAATTCCGTTGGACTTGTTGTCTACAAAGTGCCTTGCTTGGGCAATATCGATAGATTGGTTGATTGTTTGAATGTCCGCATTGGAGCCATATCCAACGTTGGAAGCAATGCTGCCACTGAATAGATAGTTCTTCTGTGGTACAAAACCTATGTTTTCTCTTAGGTCGTGGAGATTGTAGTCTTTGACATTGATTCCATCAATCAATACTTCGCCTTGGGTAGCATCGGTAAGTCTTGGAATCATATTGATAATGGTAGATTTGCCACTGCCTGTACTGCCGATGATGGCGGTAGTTTGTCCGTGCAAAGCCTTGAACGATATGCCCTCTACCGCATTGGCATCACCGCCATAGCTGTATGCTACATTCCTAAATTCTACATCGCCAACCACCTTTTCGCCGGTCGCTGTCTGATGTTCTTCTGAGTTGACAATGCTAATGTCGGTATTCAAAATTTCTTTGATACGCTTGCTCGATACGACCGCTCTTGGCATCATTACAAATACCATGGAGATAAGCATAAATGATGTGATGATGAACATTGCATATTGGATAAATGCCATCATATTGGCAACTTGGTTGATGTCCTCAGCCTCGAAAGATGCAATCCATACAATGGCAATCGATACCGCATTCATCACGAGCATCATCATTGGCATAAGTGATACCATTGTGCGGTTGGCAAACAAGCTGAGTCCTGTCAAGTGCTTGTTGGCATCATCAAAACGCTTTTGCTCTACATCTTGGGTATTGAATGCACGGATTACCATCATGCCAGTAAGCTCATCGCTGGATACTTGGTTGACACCGTCAATAGCCTTTTGCATTTTCATGAACTTTGGTTGGGCAATCATCAAAAGTATGGCTATGGTGGTCATAATCACCGCAACAGCTACGAATATTACCCAAGCGAGCGACCCCATACCTGAACTGAGCTTGACTGCCTTGATAACACCACCAATTCCCATGATTGGAGTCATCATAATCATTCTCAAAAGCACAAGTGTGAACATTTGGAGTTGGGTTATGTCGTTGGTGCTACGTGTGACAAGCGATGCTTGGTCGAACTTGTTGTAATCTTCGGCAGAAAATGCCATAACCTTTTCAAAACAAGCCTTGCGAATATCACGAGCAACACTTGACGCTACTTTAGAAGAAAAATATCCTACCAAAATAGCGCAAATTGAGCTGAATAATGTAAGCCCTATCATCAATCCGCCCCAATATAGCACTTTGTCCATATTGCTGACTGCGATACCTTGGGATACAATATTCGCCATAAATTCCGGAAGTTGGAGATTGCAAGTCGCTTGCAATCCCAAAAATGTGATAGACATAAATATAAGCAACCAATACGGTTTGTAAAACTTGCCTAAGCCTACCTTTTCGTTATCTTTTTTCTGCATATATTATCATTTCCTATAGTTGTTTTCTATAAAATATTATACTGATTTTCATCAAAAATAGTCAACTTTTGAATGAAAAACCTATGTAAAAAAACTTGCCTAAAATATCGTTTTATTGATATTTTACACCGCCGAATATCGCTTTGCCGATTGATATTTCTACGGCATTTTAAGCAGGCCTAGCATTGGCCAAAACTATATTATCTATATATTATACTCTATATATCAATATACTAATCATATCTGCACCAAAACGCCACACTATGTCGCACTTCAACAAGTGCAAAATATTTGCCTGCCAAATCTAGCAATATCTATATCGGCTGTTCTCAGTGGCTTACATTCTAACAACCTGCTTGTACGCTAAAAAAATATCCACTCGAATGAGTGGATATCTTGATTGTGATAAATCTATTATCTCTTGCTGAATTGTGGTGCACGTCTAGCTTTCTTAAGACCGTACTTCTTTCTTTCCTTAGCTCTTGGATCACGAGTGAGGAATCCAGCTTCTTTCAAAGCAGCCTTTGTATCAGCATCTGCAAGAACCAAAGCTCTAGCAATACCATGTCTGATTGCGCCAGCTTGACCTGTAGAACCGCCACCGTTTACATTTACGATAACGTCATATTTGTCAGCAGCATTTACAAGGTTGAGTGGTTGATTTACGATGTATTTCAATGTATCCAATCCGCCAAAGAACTCATCAAGGCTTCTGTTGTTGATAGTTACTACACCGCTTCCTTCAGGGATAAGTCTTACTCTAGCGATAGCTTTCTTTCTTCTACCTGTACCCCAAAATTGAACTTTCTTCTTTGTCTTTTTAGTTGCCATAGTCCTATCTCCTTATTAGAATTTCAACTCGATTGGTTGTTGTGCTTCGTGATTGTGCTCAGCACCCTTGTAACAACGCAATTTCTTGATCATATTTCTTCCAAGAGTGTTCTTTGGAAGCATGCCTTTAACTGCAAGCATAACTGCTTTGTCAGACTTATCTTCCATAATTTTCTTGTACTGAATTTGTTTCAAACCACCTACATAACCTGTGTGATAGGTGTAATTCTTTTGCTCCAACTTTTTACCTGTCAAAACTACTTTGTCGCAGTTGATGATGATAACGTGGTCACCGCAATCTACGTTTGGTGTATATTGTGGCTTGTTCTTTCCTCTAAGAATGGTAGCAACGTTGCTTGCCAATCTACCAAGTACCATATCAGTAGCATCTACAACATACCAGTTTCTTTGAATTTCTTCAGGTTTTGCCATATATGTTTTCATGGTCTTTCCTCCATCAATTTTAATAGTGATATAAATATCTCCAAGGGGCTAGTTCTTCGATACTCATACAAATGCTTGTTAATTTTAATAAATATTTTAGTCGTTGTCAACTGTTTTGACTATGTTTGCGATATAATTTTACTTTTTATCCAATTTTTAGTCAAAATTTTTGTATTCTACACTCTCTAGATACAACCCTTTGCCCTCGAGAGTCTTGCCTGCTCGACTTCTGTCCTTGGCATCAATGATACTTTGCATATCCTCCACCGCAAATCTTCCTCTGCCTACATCGACCAAAGTGCCGGCAATGTTGCGCACCATATTGTGCAAAAATCCGTTGCCCTTGACAACAATGTCTAGATAGTTGCCATTTTGCTCTATCTGAATGTCGTAAATCGTGCGGATCGTGTTGAGTTTGGTGGGGTCTGTGAGCATAAAACTGCGAAAATCCATTTCGCCAACTAGATATTTGCTGGCTGCTCGCATTTTGTCCACATCAAGGTCATAAAAGCAAACATGGCGATACATTCTGTCAAGCGGACTATGAATTTTGGACAAAACAATCTTGTAGCGATAAGTCTTGCTGATTGCATCAAATCGGCTGTGAAAATCATCATCTACCCTTTGGCAATAGGTGATAGCTATATCTTGGGGTAAAAGTGTGTTGACAGAATAGCCAAAACTCTCGCAATCAATCTCTTTGTCGGTGTCAAAATGTGCAACTTGGGCAAGTGCATGCACTCCTGCATCAGTCCTGCCACTGGCTACAATCTCGATAGGTTGGTTGAGCTTTTTGCTCAATGCCTCTTCGAGCTTGGATTGGATAGTGTCCAACCCATCTTGGCTCTGAAATCCCTTGTATGCTGTGCCGTCATAGCAAATTTTGATTGCATATCTTCCCATCAGCCCACCAAATTCCTTATGCCATCGGCAATATATCTGTCAATGCCTACCCAAAGTCCACTGCCACCAATAAGATATTTGTCGAGTAAAATGCCCACAAACAGTGCGACAACAACGATTGCACCTACCAAATCTTTGCCACTGTACTTCAACACTTTCATCTTGGTGCGGTGATCGGTGGCGTTGTAACAACGAGCATCGAGGGCATCGGCTAGCTCATCAGCTCTGCGGAATGCACTCACAAAAAGCGGAATAAGCACTGGAAGCATAGCTTTGACTTTTTGGATAAAATTGCCTGTGTCAATGCTGGCACCCCTTGCCTTTTGCGCCATCATAATTTTGTCTGTTTCTTCGATAAGTCCCGGGATAAATCTGAGTGCAATACTCATGATGATTGCTATGTCATGCACAGGAACTTTGATATATGACAATGGTTTTAGCAAACTTTCGATAGCATCGGTAAGGGCTGTCGGTGTGGTCGTGTATGTCAACAAACTCGTTCCCATAACAAGCATGGTAAGTCTGAAAATCATCTTGACAGAAAAGTTGATGCCTGCATCGGTTATGCGAATTTTCCACCACTCGACAAGCACTTTGCCTTCGTTGTAAAATAGCAAGTTGATAATCGCCGTAAATATCAAAATAAACACAATGGCTTTGATACTGCGGAACACAATCTTTGGCGGTATCTTGGCAATCAAAATGACTGTCATCAAAAAGATAAATGTGACTAGATACATTGTATATGATACAATAAAAAACATTCCTATCATATATAGGAGTGAAAAAATTATCTTCGCCCTTGGGTCCATGCGATGAATGACCGACTCGGACGGATAATACTGACCAAATGATATATCTCTCATCAGTGATTTTCCTCCTCGTCAAATGCATTTTTGTCGACATGTATCGAGTTATACCTATCTACAATAGCCTTGTAGAGGTCGGAAAGCGACACAATCGGCTGGTCAAAAACAATGCCTTTTTGCTCCAAAGCCTTGGCAATTTTTACCGCTTGCGGAATGTCAAGTCCCATTTCGACAAGCTCGGCTTGATGCTCGAAAAGCTCGGTCATTGGAACGTCGTATGCCACGTGAGAATCATTGAAAACAACAATACGGCTGGCAAAGCGAGTTATCTCATCGATATCGTGAGATATAACTATGATTGTTGGAGAACATTGCTCTTTCAGCTTGACAATAAGATTGAGAATTTGCTCCTTGCCGTATGGGTCAAGACCTGCTGATGGCTCATCTAGAATAAGCACTTTTGGTCGCATGGCAATGATACCTGCAATGGCAACTCTGCGTTTTTGACCGCCTGACAACTCGAATGGCGCTCTGTCTTTGATAGCGTCATAATCAAGCCCAACAAGACCTATGGCTTCCTTTACTCTTTCTTCGATTTCTTCGGCACTAAGACCTAGATTTTTTGGTCCGAAAGCTACATCTTTGTAGACTGTTTCTTCAAAAAGTTGGTACTCTGGATATTGGAATACCATACCCACGCTACTCCTCAATTTCCTGAGGTCTGGCTTTGGCTTTTTGGCTGGGGTGAGCGATATGTCAAAGACTTCCACACTGCCTTCTTGGGGCTTGATAAGTCCGTTGATATGTTGGATAAATGTGGACTTGCCGCTGCCTGTATGACCAATAATGCCTACAAAATCGCCGTCATTGATAGTGAGGTTGATGTCATCGAGAGCTTTCTTGGCAAAGGCTGTGCCAACTCCGTATGTGAAAGATAGATTTTTTACAACAATTGACATAGCTTCTCCACCAACTCCGATTGAGTTGTAATATTGGTATCAATAGGTATGCCTGCTTGATTGAGCTTGATTGCAAGTCCTGTCACCGGTGGTGTGGCAAGCTTGACAGCTTCGAGCTGTGCATATCTCGAAAATACGTTCTTTGGGGTGTCATCATCAATGATTTTGCCCTCGTTCATCACAATAAGTCTGTCTGCATCGAGCGCTTCGTCCATATAGTGAGTAATGTTGATGATAGTGATTTTTTCATCCTGATTGAGTTGTTTGACCACACTCAAAACTTCTCTTCTGCCCTGTGGGTCGAGCATTGCGGTGGACTCATCGAGTACCAAAACTCTTGGTTTGATAGCAAGCACACCTGCTATGGCAAGGCGTTGTTTTTGTCCGCCACTCATCTTGAATGGAGTGCCTTTCTTGTGTTCGAGCATGCCAACTTTGGACAATGCCCAATCCACTCTCTCGATAATCTCTTCTCTTGGAACGCCCAAATTCTCTGGACCAAAAGCAATATCATCTTCGACAATAGAGGCAATCATTTGGTTGTCAGGATTTTGGAATACCATACCCACATTCTTGCGAATTTCGTAAATTGTGCTTGGGTTGGTCGTGTCCATATCATAAATGTTTACCGAACCGCTGGTCGGCAACAAAAGACCATTCAAAAGCTTGGCAAGTGTACTTTTGCCACTGCCATTGTGTCCTACAAGTGCAACAAAGCTGCCCTCTTCAATCTCCAAATTGATGCCTTGGAGAGCGTGGACTTGCTCTTCGGTGTCTTTGTTGTATGTGTAAAATACGTTGCTAAGCTTGATGATTGACATAACCACTCCTACATTATTGTCAAATATTGTAGCATAATTAAGTCAAATTTTCAACCAAATGCTATTATATAATAACTTTTGTGCCAATATTTTTGTAAAATCTGCCACTTGTTGACACCTGCAAAACTATAACTTAAAAAAATAGCAAGATTTTGGTAAATTGTAAAAGTTGTGACCATTATAGATTGACTAAAATGGAATAGTATATTATAATAAATAGGTACAAACATTATACACAATTTTTACTATATACGGAGGTACTATATGGGCAAAAAAATGACTATTGATGGTAATACAGCTGCCGCACATATCGCTTATGCGTTCAGTGAAGTTGCGGCTATCTATCCTATTACACCATCTTCCCCTATGGCAGAAAACTGCGATGAGTGGGCAAACGCCGGAAGAAAAAATCTTTTCGGACAAGTTCTTAGACTAGCTGAAATGGAATCAGAGGCTGGTGCTGCTGGTGCAGTGCATGGTTCTTTGATGGCTGGTGCTACGACTACTACATTTACAGCAAGCCAAGGCTTGTTGCTTATGATTCCAAATATGTACAAGATTGCAGGTGAACTTACCCCTTGCGTATTCCACGTAAGCGCTCGTGCTCTTGCTTATCATGCATTGAACATTTTTGGTGATCACAGTGACGTTATGGCTTGTCGCCAAACTGGTTTTGCCATGCTTTGTTCTAACTCTGTTCAAGAAGTTATGGACCTTGCTTTGGTAGCTCACTTCGCTACTTTGAAGGCTAGAGTTCCTTTCCTACACTTCTTCGATGGTTTCAGAACTTCTCACGAAATTTCTAAGGTTGAGATGATTGACTATGAAGATATTTTGCCAACATTCAATGCAAAATATGCTAAGTATGTAGAAGATTTTAAGAATCGTGCACTCAACCCTGAGCATCCACTACAAAAAGGTACTGCTCAAAACCCTGATATCTATTTCCAAAATAGAGAAGCTTGCAACACATTCTACAACAACACCCCAGCTATCGTTGAGGAAGCTATGGAAGATGTTGCAAAAATCACTGGCAGAAAATACAACCTTTATGATTATTATGGTGCTGCCGATGCAGAAAACATCATCGTTGTTATGGGTAGCGGTGCTGAAACAATCAGCGAAACTGTTGATTACCTCAACGCTCGTGGTGCTAAAGTCGGCGTACTCAAAGTTAGACTTTTCCGCCCATTCGCTGTAGAAAAATTCGCTGCTGCAATTCCAAGCTCTGTAAAGAGAATTACTGTTCTTGACAGAGTGAAAGAAGCTGGTAGCGCAGGCGAGCCACTTTACCTCGACGTTGTTGCTGCTCTTGCTGAGACAAAGAGAGCTAACATTGAAGTTGTTGGTGGTAGATATGGTCTTGGTAGCAAAGAGTTTACCCCTTCTATGGTAAATGCTATCTACCAAAATATGACAACACCTGCTCCAAAGAATCACTTCACTGTAGGTATCGTTGATGACGTAACCAATTCTTCTCTCGAAGTAAAAGACATTATCAATGCTTCTCCTGCTGATGCTATCTGCTGCAAGTTCTATGGTCTTGGTTCTGACGGTACTGTTGGTAGCAACAAGAACTCTATCAAGATTATCGGTAACTACACAGACAAGTATGCTCAAGCTTACTTTGCTTATGACTCTAAGAAGTCTGGCGGTATCACAGTATCTCACCTCAGATTTGGTGACACACCTATCCGCAGCGCATACCTCATCGACCATGCTGACTTCGTTGCTTGTCACAACCCTTCTTACGTTGTAAAATACGATATGATTAGCTCACTCAAAGATGGCGGAACATTCCTCCTCAACAGCCCTTGGACTCTTGAAGAAATGGAAGAAAAACTCCCTGCTTCTATGAAACAACTCATCGCTAAGAAACATATCAACTTCTACAACATCGATGCTATCAAAGTTGTAAGCGAAATTGGTCTTGGCAACCGTATCTCTACTGCAATGCAATCTTGCTTCTTCAAGCTTGCAAATGTTATCGAATATAGCGAAGCTGAAAAGCATATGAAAGAATTCGTTGTTAAGTCTTTCTCTCGTAAGGGTGAAAAGGTCGTTAACCAAAACTTCGCTGCTATCGACAATGCAGTAAGCAATATAGTAAAAATTGAATATCCACAATCTTGGGAAAATGCTACTACTGGCGCTACCGTTGCTAAGGTAACCGATGACAAGTACTTCAACGAAATCATCTCTCCTATCTTGGCTCAAGAAGGTGACAAACTCCCAGTTTCTGCATTCCTTCCAAATGCTGATGGTGCAGTTCCTACTGCTACTACCCAATACGAAAAACGTGGCGTTGCTGTCAAAGTTCCTATGTGGGTAAGCGACAACTGTATCCAATGTAACCAATGTTCTTTCGTTTGTCCACATGCTTGTATCAGACCTGTTGTTCAAAAGGAAAACAAGCTCGCTGGCGCTCCTGCTACATTCGGTGTAGTTGATAGCAAAGCTGCTAAGGGTTACAAATATCGTATGCAAGTAAGTGCAATGGATTGTACTGGTTGCGGAAGCTGTGCAAATATCTGCCCTGCTAAAGAAAAAGCTCTCGTTATGGTTGACCTCGACAGCGCTATCACAAACGGCGAAGATAAGAATTGGAATTTTGCTCAAACTCTTCCTGCTTCTGATGCTCCAGTTAAGCGTGACACCGTTCTTGGTAGCCAACTTAACAGACCTTACTTCGAGTTCTCTGGCGCTTGTGCTGGTTGTGGCGAAACTCCTTATCTCAAAGTTATCACCCAACTCTTTGGTGACAGAATGGTAGTTGCAAATGCTACTGGTTGTTCTTCAATCTATGGTGGTTCTGCTCCTACTTGCCCATACTGCAAAGATGAAAACGGCAATGGTCCTGCTTGGGCTAACAGCTTGTTCGAGGACAATGCAGAATTCGGTTATGGTATGAATATCGCTTATGGTCAAAGACGTGTAAAACTTGCTGATGATATGACAGCGGTTATGGCTTTGGGCGTAGACGAAAAGACAGCTAACCTATTCCAAGCTTGGCTCGACACATACAAAGACGTTGAAGCTAACAAGGTCGCAAGTGCTGCTATCAAGGCAGAAATCGATGCAATCGCTGCTGCTGAAAAGGACGCTGACAAGAAAGTTCTTCTCGACAGAATTGCTAAGAACAAAGATTGCCTCATCAAGAAATCTATTTGGATCTTCGGTGGTGACGGCTGGGCTTATGATATCGGCTTTGGTGGCCTTGACCACGTACTCGCTATGGGTGAAGATGTAAACGTTATCGTTCTCGATACTGAAGTTTACTCCAACACTGGCGGACAAGCTTCTAAGTCTTCTCCTACAGGTGCAGTTGCTAAGTTCGCTGCTGGTGGTAAGATTACTAAGAAGAAAGACCTCGGCAAGATTGCAATGAGCTATGGCTATGTATATGTATCTCAAATCTCTATGGGTGCAAACATGAACCAATGTATCAAAGCTATCAAGGAAGCTGAAGCTTATGATGGACCATCACTCATCATCGCTTATGCTCCATGTATCAACCATGGTATCAACATGTCCAACAGCCAACTCGAAATGAAGAAAGCTGTTGAGGCTGGTTATTGGCAATTGTACCGCTTCAATCCAGACCTCGTTGAGCAAGGCAAGAACCCATTCACTTTGGATAGCAAAGAGCCAACTGGCGACTACAAGCAATTCCTCATGGGCGAAAACAGATATGCTCAACTTGCTAAAGCTAAACCTGAAGTTGCAGAAAAACTCTTCGACCTCAACGAAAAGCAAGCTAAGGATAGATACGACGGATACAAGAAGTTGTCTGAGTAATATCAACAAACAACAAAAGCCACTCGCAAGGGTGGCTTTTTTGGTGGGAAAATGCGTGGATAGAGAAAATTGGGAGCGGTGTGTTGCTTGGCTGCTTGGGGTGAAGCTGTCATTATGTATATTGAAAGAATATAAGTGCTTTGGAATGTTGTGATTGAAAAAGCTGAGTGTGTGGTTGGAAAAGCTTGGCGGTGTGGTGTTTGGTTGCTTTGGTGAAGCTGTCATTAGGTATATTGAAAGAATATAAGTGCTTTGGAATGTTGTGATTGAAAAAGCTGAGTGTGTGGTTGGAAAAGCTTGGCGGTGTGTTGCTTGGCTACTTGGGCGAACTACCATTTTGAGCGGCGAGAGAGGGCGTTAGAGCAAGTTGTAGACAGTATGTTGCTTGGCTGTTTTGGGTGGAGCTGTTCTTGCGAATGATAAAAACTGCGATTGATTAGAAAAATTTAGAATAATTGGGCAAAAAATAAGACCAACAAAAGTTGGTCTTGCATTGTATAAATATTATTATTTTACATATATCTTTGTGCTTGGCACTTCACCTGACAGCACTTGTTTCATACTGAATTGTGGGCTGGCAATGTACACTTGCGTGCCGTTTTGGACAGGTGCTTTGATATATTCGAGCTTTGCTCTCGCACCATTTGCACCCTTGCGTGATGCACCGTGGCAAGCCTCTTGGCAGGCGGTGATATTGTCTATCAACTCGTATGCGTCCTTGCCCACGATCTCTCTGATGAGTGTGTCTGGATTGGTTGGGTCAGCATAGATACCCAATGTGGAAGTATAGATGAGCAATGTCTTGCACTTGACAAGGCAAGCAACTTGCGATGCTGTTTCATCATTGTCCACACAATGCACTGTCTTGAAGCCTTTTTGTTCAAGCTGTTGGATTTCAAGCTTGACAATTTCCTCGTTGGATATTGGGTCGTTGTAGTTGATGATAGGGATTGCGTTTTGTTTTGGGCATCTGAGCAACAACTTGCGCAACGTTTCCCTCTTTTGGTCATCGTTGAAGTGTTGATGTTCCACCAAAATTTGCCTTACGCTGTACTTTGGGTCGATATACTCACGATAGTTGTTCATAAGTATGGTTTGACCTTGGGCAGCATAGTCTATCTTGATTTCATCTTGTTTGCCTTCTAGCTCCATTCCGCCATTGCGTTTCATATAGTCAAGTCTACCTATCTCGCTCGCACCAGAAGTAACCCATATCATGCCCGGCTCCAACTCTTTGGATATGCGGGCAATAATATTGTAATCAATGTCGCCCCATTCTTTGTTTACCAAAGCCATTGAGCCAACTTTTCCTACCAATTCTACGTCGAATTTAGCCATTGTATTTCTCCATCATTTTGTCGATTATTATGTCGGCGATATTGTCCTCGCCTATCTTTACAACAATGTCCGCATTGCACTTTAGAGTGCGAAAATTGTTTTTTATTTTGGTCTTTGTCATTTTGTACAATTTATTTTTGGTGGATATGTATTGAGTTATCATACTATCTAGCTCTTTGACAGGAGCATTGAGCAAAACTACATACATATGTTGGTTGATATTCTCGACCAACTTGTCCACCATACAAATTTTTAGATCGGCTAGCACCAACGCTTCTTCAAAATCTGCAAGCGAATAGAACGCCTTTTCGTAACCCTCAAAATAATAATCTTTGCCAGCTTTGGCTAGCACAATATCATCATCTCGTGATAGGGTGTATCTTGTGTACTCTTCCATATCCATAGTTTTGACACCCATTGCTGTCGACAACTGCTCACCGACTTGGTTCAATAAGTGTATATCAGGAGAGATGAGTACAAGATTATTCTTCATATTGCTCCTTGGTGGTGATAGCGAACAACACAACATTCTCGTGATGAACAACCAACACGATTGAGGTCTGTGTCTTGTTGCGGTCAGCATTGTTGGAAGATATTACATTAAGCACACCTGTTGAGCTTACTTGAACAACCACATCGCCATCTTCATCTGTGCGATAAATTTGACTGATTTTGTCATAGTCCTTGTCAGGTTTGACATCGGTATAGTTGTTTAGTCGTTCCATAAGTCCTGTTTCTGGGTGACCGTGTTTGTTGCCTTTTCCAACGCTTATGATTGCATACTCAGGGTCAATTTTGTCCAAAAACTCTTGGGTAGTGGAAGTACCTGAGCCGTGGTGCGCAACTTTGAGAACATCAGCATCTACATTGTCTAGACAACCCTTTTTTAAAATATATGGCTCGTTCTTCTCGTTGGAGTCACCTGTCAAAACAATTTGTCTGCCACCATAAGTGAGGACACATATTGGGGATACTTTGTTCTTGGTGTAAGCATCTGAGCTTTTCTTGACATCTGGATAATCTTCTTCAGCATAGCTGTGGCATTGCATATCCCAACCATCGCCCTTGATTTCAAAACAACCTACATTGAGATTGATTTTTGCTTTGGCTGTGTTGCCATTGTTATCAGTATAAGTTTCTTCCCTAGCCGCTTTGATGACCTTATTCCAAGTGGCTGTTGTATCATCTGCCGCCTTAGGGAAGTGGAAAGACTCTACTTCATAGTCGGCAATAAGTTTTGCCATAGAAGATATATGGTCGCTGTCTGTGTGGGTGACAAATACATAGTTGAGTTTGGTCACATTGGCTTTGGCAAGCGCTTGCTGCATATTGCCATAAGCATCATCAACGCCACCTTTCGTTCCCATATCCATAACCATTGTTTTGCCATCAGGAAAATTGATGAATATGCCATCGCCTTGTCCTACATTGACAACTGTCATCTCGAGCTTTGGTCCGTCTATAGGCGTTGTGCCGACAGCTCCATTTGCTCCGCCTGAGCCACCACCGCCCGAGTTGCCTTTTAGCATGGCAATGATATTGGATATAAAGTCAGGCTTGAATACATACAAACAAACAATTGTTGCAATGATGAGCACGGCAAGTACAATCAACGTAATCCTGAGTGGTTTGTTGCGTTTGATTTCTTTCTTTACTTCTTTTTTTACTTTTTTGGCGACTTTTTGCTTGGTCTTAGCTTTTGCCTTGTCCTTGTCGCTAGTTGCTTTTTTAGTCATCTTCTTCACCAAAATATTCTATCATTTTTGTTTTTTTCTCTGGCTTGTTGTCACCATGCTTGATAAACATGTTGGTCACTGTCGCAAGCAAGATAAATACGATACCATAGATAAATACTGCATTGCTGTGGAATTTGTCCATAAAGACACCTGCAAAGAATGGTGTCACGGATTGGGCAGTCATAGAGAATATATAATAATATCCTGTATATTTGCCCACGTTGCTACCCTTGGATAGCTCGGTAACCATTGGCAAGGTGTTAACATTGACACATACAAGTCCAAATCCTGACAAAATGAAGCATAGTGGGAATAGGAATTTGATACCTGGAGTGTTGGCATTCATAAAGATACAAGGAATGAATGCCGCTGCAGCCAACAAAAGTCCCAAAACAATTGTCTTTTTGCGTCCGATTTTGCTTGCTAGCAATGCAACTGGTAGGAGTGCAACTGCACCGCCGATACCATTGATAATGTTGATAATTCCTACAAAACTATCTTTGAGATTGAGTGTGGCAGTTGCGTATGTTGACAAGTGTGACTTGACTGCATTGTAGCCCATGAACCACAAAAATACTGTGAACAAAATAAGTAGCAATGAACCAAATTTTTCTTTTGGAAGTTTGGCTGTGCCTAGCTCTTCGACTTCATCGACTATGCCCCATTCTTTCTCTTCTGCGAGTCGCTTCTCTACGAATTTCTTTTCGTTGCAAGTCAACATATATGCTACCAACATAGCCAGCATTACGCCTGCAAGTGTGCAGAACAATGCAATGTGAGATTGGTATCTCTGCTTGGCAAGGAAGGTGTAAAGTGCGATTGATACAAGACCGCCTGCACCGCCCATAAAGGTGATAATCGCATTGGCTTGGGATCTGAGTGGCTTTGGTGTCACATCAGGCATAAGCGCAACGGCTGGCGAACGATATGAAGCCATTGCTACAAGTTCGAGTACCAAAACTACCATAAATACAATAAAGTAAACTGGGTTGGCTTTGGTAACACCGCCTGCAAGTTTGACTTGGGCAGCATATACTTCGTTCAACATTTCGTTGTACATAACAAGCTCATTGCCGCTTAGTTTTACTTTGTCTATTTGGACTTGGTTGTACAAATCAATGTATGGAGCTGCGAGATACTTGGCATCTAAGCCGTATTCGGTCAAGCCCTCTATGTTGGTAATGTTGGCATCTAGGATAGCTTTGTATTGCCCATACTCCGCCAAACTCAGCGAGATAAGACACAAGCTTGCCGCTATTGTACCAATCAAAATAAAGTGAGTACGTCTGCCAAGTCTAGTCTTTTTTTTGCGGTCGCTTAGGTGTCCAAAGAGTGGTAACAAGAAAATTGCTAACAAGTTGTCAAGTCCCATGACGATACCATATTGTGCTTGGTTGAGTCCAAAATATCTGGACAGAATGAGAGGCATAATATAATCATATACTTCCCAAAAGCACATGATGCTCATAAAAGCAAAGCCTATAAAAAAGGTGCGTTTGATATCAAGTTTGATACCTTGTTGTTGAGTTTTGTCAGTCATACTCGCTCCTTAATTATTTATAATATTATAATAACATATAAAAGTAGCATTGTCCATAGAGAAAAGTTTTTTGTTGAAAAATAGCCGATTTTTGGGGAATTTCATAGTATATTGTATGCAAATAAATAAGAATACGTTATAAATGTTAGTGTTAAATTTTTGGCAATCAGCCTTGCTTTTCAATGGCGGTCTATCACAACAAAAATTTGTATTGTTTTTTGCTTTTCATTTTCTGTTTTGCTTAATCTGCAATCTTAACTGGGTATAATCACACCCTCAATTTGCTAATCTTACAACCTCAACTTGGCGAACGCCTTTCATATCTAGACTGTCTTTGGCTGTTGTCGCACTTTCTGTTTGGGCGAATATTTTTCCTTATTCAATACTCAATCAACTCATAATTATTGTTCGGACTATCTCTTGTTGGATTTTAATGCAAAAAACAAGCAGGACCTAAGCCCTGCTCGCATTTATCTTGTATCTCCCCCAAGGACATACTTGATTATTTGAAGTATCTGTTGTATAGACCTCTAAAACCAGCACCGTGTCTAGCTTCATCTTTGCACATTTCGTGAACAGTGTCGTGTACTGCATCATAGCCGAGTTGTTTTGCAAGTTTTGCAAGTGCAAGTTTGCCTTCGCAAGCTCCTGCCTCAGCTTCCATTCTCATCTTAACGTTCTTGGCTGTGCTGTTGGTCAAAACATTGCCAAGAAGTTCTGCGAACTTAGCTGCGTGCTCTGCCTCTTCAAAAGCGTATCTCTTGAAAGCCTCTGCAACGTCAGGATAACCCTCTCTGTCAGCTTGTCTGCTCATTGCGATATACATACCAACTTCGGTGCACTCACCATTGAAGTTTTCGAGCAAGCCTTTTACTACTTCTGGGTCAAGGTCTTTGGCAATGCCAACTCTATGCTCATCAGCATAAGGTGCGTTGTCATTTGCAACAACCTCTACAAACTTGTCAGCTCCAACATGGCATACTGGGCATTCTGCTGGTGCGCTGTCTCCCTCGTGAACATATCCACATACACTACATCTAAATTTTTTCATTTCAATTCCTCCGTCATTCATATAGTTTGTTTATTTTCACTCTGCTTGCATTCGTCACACAACGAATAAAAGTTGAGTTGAATATATTGATAATCATTGTTTGCTCGCTCCTGTTCGAGAGCTAAGGCAAGCTCGCTTGATATGTCTATGTCAATCACCCTGCCACAACGAGTGCATATAAGGTGGGTGTGAGTAGATGTGTCACCATCATATCTGTCCCTGCCATCTACTGTCGCTACCTTGATAACATCACCGCTTTGCTCTAGCATCGCCAAGTTGCGATAGACAGTGCCGAGTGATATGTTGGGAATACTCTTGCGACATTCTTCATAAACATACTCTGCACAAGGGTGAGACTTGGTACTTCTGAGTACTTTCAAAATGGTTTCTCTTCTGCTAGAATAATTCGCCATTCCTCTACCTCCCATGCTTTGTGATTATATAATACACCATAAAATCAAGCTTGTCAATCAAAAAATAGTAATTATTATCACTTTTTCAAAATATTTTCACCTCTATATATTTATCAATATACATTGTTATCATTTCAAAGCAACATATACTGAATTTGCACCAAATACAACAAAAAAGCACCCCAATAGGAGTGCCTTGTTGATTATTTTGTTGTTTTCTTTGTTGGCGCTTTCTTTGCCTTTGGAGCAGCCTTTGGCTCAGCTTTTGCTTTGACTGGAATATCCTTGACTGGTTGCAAGTTCCAAATTCTTTCTGCGTACTCTTCTACACTTCTGTCAGATGAGAAGAAGCCTGAGTTGGCAGTGTTCATAAGACTCATACGAGCCCAACGCTCTTTGTCAGAATATGCTCTGTCAAGGCGAGTATGCGCTTCGCAATAAGAATCAAAGTCTGCAAGCACCTTATAGCTGTCACCGCCAAATACCAAGCTGTCAGCAACTTCGCTGTAATTGACACCTGCGATACCTCTGTGCAAGCCATCGATAACTGCCTTGATGCGTGCGTTGGATTGGTAATATCTGCTTGGCTCATAGCCGTTGCGGTTGAGTTCATCAATCTCGTGTGCCAAAAGTCCAAAGATGAAGATATTCTCTGCACCAACGTTCTCGTGGATTTCAATATTTGCTCCGTCCATTGTACCAATAGTCACTGCACCATTGATCATAAACTTCATATTGCCTGTTCCGCTCGCCTCTTTTCCTGCGATAGAGATTTGCTCAGATACATCAGATGCAGGCATAATCATCTCGGCAAGTGTTACACGATAGTTCTCGATATATACAACCTTGATGCGACCTTTGACATCTGGGTCGTTGTTGATAAGTGTACCCAAAGAATGAATAAGTCGAATGATTTGCTTAGCCATATAGTAGCTTGGAGCTGCCTTTGCACCAAAGATAAATGTGCGTGGGTTCATCTCGATATTTGGGTTTTGCTTGATTTGGTAGTACAAGTCAAGAATGTGCAATGCATTGAGAAGCTGTCTCTTGTATTCGTGCAATCTCTTTACTTGAACGTCAAAGATCGAGTCTGGGTCAACATCAATGCCGTTGGCTTCTTTGATATAGTTGGATAGTGCAACTTTGTTCTCTCTCTTGATTTTCATCCACTTGTCAAGCACGTCTTGGTTGCCCTTGAAAGCTTCCAAGCCTTTGAGTGCGGTGGCATCTTTCTTGAAGTCATCGCCGATAAGCTCGGTGATATAGTTGCTGAGCAATGGGTTGGCTTGACATAGCCATCTGCGGTATGTGATACCATTGGTTACGTTGGTGAATTTGTTTGGAGTCATCACGTAAGCATCGTGGAATACATCGTTCTTCAAAATCTCTGAGTGGAGTGCAGATACACCATTGACAGTGTGAGATGCAGCCAAACAAAGATTTGCCATTTTGATTTGACCATTGGACAAGATAGCGTTGTAAGTTACCTTGTTGAAGTCGTTTGGATAGAAGTTCCAAAGATCAGCACAATATCTTTGGTTGATTTCGCAAACGATTTGGTAGATACGTGGCAAAAGTTGTTTGAAGATATTCTCTGGCCACTTCTCCAAAGCCTCCGCCATAACGGTGTGGTTGGTGTAAGAAATGGTCTCTTTGATAATCTTCCAAGCATCGTCCCAACTATATCCATAATCATCGAGCAAAATTCTCATAAGCTCTGGGATACACAATGTTGGGTGGGTATCGTTGATATGGATAGCAACCTTTTCGCCAAGATTGTCAAGTGTATTGTAATCACGCATATGTTTCTTGATGATAGATTGGATAGATGCGGATACAAAGAAGTATTGTTGTTTTAGTCTGAGCATTTTGCCTTCGATATGGTGGTCAGCTGGGTACAAAACTTTGCAAATACTCTCAGCTAGCGCCTTTTGCTCCAAAGATTTTACATATTCGCCTTGGGAGAAAAGTTGCATATCAAAGTCAACTGGTGCTTTGGCTGTCCAAAGTCTGAGCTTGTTGACTGCTGGCACATTGTAACCAGAGATATTCATATCATAAGGTACTGCGATGATGTTGTAGCAATCTTTGTACTCGATTTTGAGCTTGCCGTCTTCCCAATGTTGCTCGACAGAACCGCCGAACTTGACTTCAAAACTGTCCTCTTCACGAGATGAAAGCCATACATCACCATTGTTGAGCCACTCATCAGGCATTTCAAGTTGCCAACCATCGGATATTTTTTGTTTGAAAATACCATAGTCATATCTGATAGAAAATCCGCTCGCAACATAATTGAGATTGGTCAAAGACTCCATATATGCAGCCGCAAGTCTTCCAAGACCGCCGTTGCCCAAGCCTGCATCAGGCTCGATAGAATACATTTCGTCAAGAGTTGCACCGTGGCGGTTGCAAATTTCCTCGAAAATGTCTGTCATACCAAGATTGAAAAGGTGGTTTTTGAGTGATCTGCCGAGCAAGAATTCCATAGACATATAGTATACTTGCTTAGTTTGTTGGTCACGCCTTTTGGACTTGAATTCCAAACGTTTCTCGGTAAGAATGTTTCTTACAGTTGTGCATATTGCTCTATAAAGTTGGGTTTTGCTTACTTCTTCAACTTTTTTACCAAAAAATACTTCACATTTTTGGCAAACTGCTTTATCTAGTTGTTCAATGTCGTATTTAGTCATTTATTCTCTCCATAAAAATAATATACTTTGACAAAAAAATTATAACATAAAAAGCGTGTATTGTCCATAGATATACACGCTTTTTGTAGAAAGTTTATTATTTTATAACGCTTAGAGATTATTGTATAATTCTAGGTATTGCTTAGCTATGTTATCCCAACTAAAGTCGGCTGTCATAGCATTGTGAACGACTTGTTTCCATTCTTCTTTGTAATCATAATACAACCCAACTGCTCTCTCGATAGCATACAACATATCATCGGCATTGTATGTCACGAATGTAAAGCCTCTGCCCTCTTTGGTTTCGTGGTTGTATGGAGGCACTGTGTCTTTTAGTCCACCAGTTTCTCTTACGATAGGAATTGAGCCATAACGCATTGCAATCATTTGGCTAAGACCGCATGGCTCGAACTTAGATGGCATCAAGAACATATCGGTTGCGCCGTAAATCTTGCTTGCCATATCGCTGGAAAAGTTGATGATTGCACGAAGTCTGCCAGAATATCTGTTCTGGATTTCTTTGAGTTGGTTCTCGTACTTCCAATCGCCTGTGCCGAGGATAACAAGTTGGATATCCATATTGAGAAGTCGCTCGATCACACAAGTGAGCAAGTCAAGTCCCTTTTGGTGTGTAAGTCTGCCGACCATACCAATCATCGCCACATCTTCACGAACAGGAAGGCCAAGTAGCTCTTGGAGTGCTGTCTTGTTCTTTACTTTGTCGCCAAAATTCTCTAGGTTGAAGTTCTTGAAAAGTGACTTGTCGGTCATCGGATCAAGCTTAGCCGTATCGATACCATTGATAATTCCGCTAAGTTTGTAGCGACGATTGTTGAGAATTTTTTGCATATCATATCCAAAGAATGGCGTCAAAATCTCATTGGCATATGTAGGTGATACGGTAGTAACCTTGTTGGAACACTCGATACCGCCCTTCATAAAGTTGACACAGCCGTCAAGCTCTACGAGCCGGCGAGCGCCTTGGTCAAGACCCAACACATCGCTTATCATTCCGTCGCCATATTTGCCTTGGAATTCTATATTGTGGATAGTGAACACTGTCTTGGTGTTGCGAGTTTCATCTTGTCCACGATAGAAGCAATCCAAAAATACTGGAGTGAGAGCTGAGTGCCAATCATTGCAATGTATGATGTCAGGCTTGAAGTCAATGACTTTCAAACATTCTAGCACTGCTTTGGAAAAGAAAGCAAACCTCTCGCCGTCATCATAGTGTCCGTACAAGCCGTGTCGCTTAAAGTAATATTCGTTGTCAATAAAATAGTAGGTAACGCCGTCATATTGTTGGGTAAAAATACCACAATATTGGTAACGCCAAGAAAGTGTAACATAGCAATTGCCTACATATACCATTGTTTGACGGAACGAGTTGGGAATGTCCATATACAATGGCAAAATAACCCTCGTGTCACAACCTTGTTTGTTGAGCGCCTTTGGCAATGCTCCTGCAACATCTGCCAAACCGCCTGATTTGACATAAGGCAATGCCTCACTCGCAACGAACAAAATCTTTTTCTTGTCCTCGTTTTGTGCGACCTGTTTCGAGTTTTGTGGGGTTGGCTCAGCTTTTTCGCTTGCCTTTGGAGCAGCTTTCTTCGGTGCTGTTTTCTTTGGAGCTGCGGCTGTTTTGGTGCTTGCTTTTGGAGCTGATGAAGCCTTAGCTTTGGAAGAAGTTTGCTTTGGAGCTGTTTTTGCTGGGGCTGGATTTGCCACTTGCTCACTCTCTTCTACCGCCTTAGTAGTCTTGTTGGTTGCCATAATGCCTCCTTTAAGATTGTTACTTCTTAGATAGTTTTGTTCTTTACAATAACTAGCGGATATGTCTCGAATCCGCTGATTTTCTTGTCTTCGGTGATTGTCACGTTCTTGTCCGTGATAACATAGTCAAGTGAAGAGTTTGGATAAACATGTCCGTTCTCCATAACGATTGAGTTGGTGATGCAAGAGCCTTCTTCAACCTTTACGCCACGGAACAAAATGCTGTTCTCTACCACGCCGTTGATGTCACAACCATCGGCAATCAAAGAGTTCTTTACCTTGGCTTTGTTGCGGTAAATTGTTGGCACACTGTCCTTAACTTTGGTGAAAATCTTGCCACAAGCATAGAACAAGTCGTTGCGGACGTCTTTGTCAAGAAGTCTCATAGACTCCTCGAAATATGTCTTGATATCATCAATCATTGCTGCATGTCCAGGGACTTTGTATGTATGGATATGCAACTCATCGACTTTTTGTTGAATAATACTCTTCTCAAAGTCAACACCGCCTCTCTCATAACAAGATGTCACGAGATCCATAAGCAATGACTTCTTCAACAAATAAATGTTAAGTCCGATTTCCTCTGTCTTGTCGCTGATATTTTGGGTGATGCGACTGCCTGTTACTCTGCCTGACTCGTCACTTTCGATGATAACTCGGCGTGAGCTGGTTGGCTTGTCAAAGTAAGAAAGCATAGTAATGTCTGCACCTGTTTCGATATGTTTGTTGTATACGTCATCAAAGTCAATGTTGGCAGCTATGTTGCTGTTGGTCACAATTACATAGTCTTCTGTCGCCTTTTCGATATAGTCAAGTATGCCATACATAGCTTCGATTTTGCCCTTGGACACACTGCGAGAAGTGTTGGAAGCATATGGTGGGAATACTGTGATACCGCTGTTTTTTCTGTTAAGGTCCCAATCTCTACCCATTCGGATATGGTCCATAAGTGATGAGTAGTTGGACTTGGTGATAATACCGATTGTGGTGATTTGACTGTTGACTAGGTTGGATAGTGTAAAGTCAATAAATCTATATCTTCCGCCTACTGGCAAAGATGCTGTGGTACGATGCAAAGTAAGTTCATTGAGCTTGGACTCATTGTCACTTGCAAAAATAATACTCATTATATTGTTCATTTTCTACCCCCTTAATCAACCATTTCGCCCATTGGCACTACTTGGTCTTCTGCTACAACTGCGTTTGGACCTATAACTGCAATCTTCAAGTTGTCTTTGTTGCACACTCCGCCAACCTTGGCATTCTTGCCAATGTGAGCGTTTGGTCCTACGATTGTATATCTGATTTCTGCACCATCTTCGATGACTACGTTTGGCATAATGTTGCAATCTTCGATGACTACATTCTTACCAATCTTTACACCTGATGAGATAACTGAGTTGCGAACAACGCCATTGACCTCGCAACCTTCGGTCACAAGACTGTTCTCGATAGTAGCATCATCGGCTACATAGTGAGGTGGCTCAGCAGTATTTCTTGCATAAATCTTCCAACCTGTGTCGGACAAATTCATACCGCTGTTCTCATCGAGCAAGTCCATGTTAGCTTCCCAAAGACTAGATATAGTTCCTACATCTTTCCAATAGCCTTCAAAGCTGTATGCGAACAACTTTTGTCCATCATTGAGCATATTTGGAATGATGTTCTTACCAAAGTCGTTGCTGGAAGTCTTGTCTTCTTCATCTTCAATCAAATACTTGCGGAGTTTTTCCCAAGTGAATATGTAAATACCCATTGAAGCGTTGGTTGACTTCGGATTCTTTGGTTTCTCTTCAAATTCGTATACCGAATTGTCTGGGTTGGTGTTCATAATACCAAAACGGCTAGCCTCTTCCTTGGTCACGTTGATGACTGCGATTGTACAATCTGCACCCTTTTCTTTGTGATAGTCTAGCATCTTGGAATAGTCCATTTTATAGATATGGTCACCTGACAAAATAAGCACATATTGTGGATTGAATCTGTCCACGAATTGGATATTTTGATAGATAGCATTGGCTGTGCCTTTGTACCAATCTGAGCCTTTGTTCTTCATATATGGTGGCAAAACAAATACACCGCCATTGAGTCTGTCCAAGTCCCATGGTTGACCATTGCCAATATATTGGTTCAGATAAAATGGTTGGTATTGGGTCAATACACCGATTGTATCTATGTTGGAGTTGATGCAGTTGGACAGTGGAAAGTCGATAATGCGGTACTTGCCACCAAATGATACTGCTGGTTTTGCCAAATCTCTGGTGAGCGAATACAATCTTGTTCCTTGTCCGCCTGCCAACAACATGGCTACACACTCTTTATTGCTTGTAAACATCTATTCCCTCCCTATAATTGCGAATATATATCGTATTATATCAAAATTTATTTTTGGTTTTTTGTTGATTTTTGAGTGCTACTGGTGTCTTTTGTAGTTTTGTTGGTCCTCTTTGCCACAGCTTTGAGATATGTCACGCTGTTGCCCGGAATGGTCATCTCGATATGATAATCTTGTCCGTGCATTCCGCCTTTCTTTGCCGAATATTTGATAGTCGAGATGTCATCATTGCCACCAAACTCTTTGCTAGTGCTGGACAAAACCACACGATAATTCTTGTTCTCAGGCACGCCCATACAATATTGGGTACGAGTGATAGGACTAAAATTGACTACCGCTATGGTATAGTTGCCCTCTCTGTCATATCTGAGGAAAGACACAATATTCTGAGTGTTGTCATCTACACATATCCACTTGAAGCCCTCGAATGATACATCTAGGTCATACATTTCTGGGTTTTTCTTGTAATATGTATTGAGTTTTTTGACAAAATTGCGAAGATTGCGGTGGCTCTCATAGTCGAGCAAGAACCAATCAAGTTGTTTCTTGTAATCCCACTCTATGAATTGTCCGAACTCGCCACCCATGAACAAAAGTTTTTTGCCCGGATGTGCCATCATAAAGCCATAGAATGCTTTGAGTCCCTCGAATTTGTCTGCGTATTCGCCCGGCATCTTTGACAAAAGTGAGCATTTGCCATGCACTACTTCATCGTGTGATAGAGGCAAAATATAATTCTCGCTGTATGCGTAAGTGATAGCAAAAGTAAGGTTGTTGTGCATATTCTTACGGAAGAACGGATTGGCAGATACATATCTTATCATGTCGTTCATCCAACCCATATTCCACTTAAAATTGAAGCCTAGTCCGCCAATTTCTGCTGGCTTGGTCACCATTGGGAATGCGGTAGACTCTTCGGCAATCATCACAACGCCTTTGTGTCTGGTCAAAATCGAGGTGTTAAGTTGTTTCAAAAATTCGATAGCTTCTAGGTTGTGACTGCCACCAAATACGTTTGGCAACCATTCGCCGTCCTTGCGGTTGTAATCAAGATACAACATTGATGCCACAGCATCTACTCTTATGCCGTCGATATGGAATTCGTTGATCCAATAGTCGGCAGAAGAAATCAAGAATGAGCAAACTTCCTTTCTGCCATAGTCGAATACCATTGTGCCCCATTCTTTGTGTTCGGCTTTGAATGAATTGCCGTATTCGTACAATGGCTCGCCATCGAACTCGAACAAACCGTGAGCGTCCTTAGGAAAATGTGCTACTACCCAATCAAGGAATACTCCTATGCCTGCTGAGTGCAATTTGTCCACAAAATATCTAAAATCATCTGGTGTGCCAAAACGAGAGGTTGGCGCAAACATACCAGTCACTTGATATCCCCAACTGCCGTCGTATGGATACTCTGTAATTGGCAAAATCTCTACATGAGTGTACCCCATATCAAGCACATATTCGACAAGTTTGTCTGCTATATCACGATAGTTGCAAACATCGCCGTCTTTGGTCTTGATCCAACTGCCCATGTGCATCTCATAGATGTTCATAGGTGTGTGGTATGGGTCATAATTTTCTCTTTCTTTGAGCCACTTTTTGTCGCCCCACTTGTATGTACTCTCAAAAATCTTGGAAGCGGTGGCTGGTGTGGTCTCTGAGTGGTTGGCATAAGGGTCGGCTTTTAGCTTGATATCTCCGCTAGCCGTTTCGATACTGAATTTGTACATCTCGAAATTCTTCAACTTTTCGATGAATACTTGCCATATGCCATCACTTATCTCTGTCATTGGATTGACATTGCGGTCCCAATCATTGAAGTTGCCCACAACGCTTACGCTTTGTGCGTGTGGAGCCCAGACGGTGAATTGCCAACCGTCTTTATCTTTGTCCTTGATATGTTGGGGACTAAAATATTTGTAAGCTTGGTGATTTGTTCCTTCGTGGAACAAGTAAATTGGTAATTGTGATTGTGTTTCTACCATTGTGTCCTCTCTAACAGCTTTTCTACATTATAACACATATATTATGCCATTTCAAGATGCAATATATTTTATTTTGGGCATTTTGTGAGAAAAAACCGACATTTTCCACCGCTCAACCTCTCTCAAAACTCAACTTCATCATGTCAAATATTCTGAAAAAGTGAAAGATTGCCTCTACCCAAATATTGCACCAACAAAAAAGCCTATACTTGCGTATAGACTTCTTCTTTTACAATACTTTTGCCAAAAACTCTTTGAGCCTTGGATTTTGTGGGTTGGAGAAAAACTCCTTTGGTTCGTTCTGCTCGACAATGTTGCCCTTGTCCATGAACAAAATACGAGTGCCTACTTCTCTGGCAAATCCCATTTCGTGAGTAACAATCACCATGGTCATTCCCTCATCGGCAACTTCTTTGATAAGTTCGAGTACTTCGCCTACCATTTCTGGGTCAAGTGCGCTTGTTGGCTCATCGAACAACATAACATCCGGGTTCATCGCCAACGCTCTTACGATAGCAATTCTTTGCTTTTGTCCGCCTGACAATGTAGATGGATATACATCGGCTTTATCTCTAAGTCCTATGCGGTCAAGGAGCTTGTATGCACGAGCTTCTGCCTGCTCTTTCACTTGCTTTTTGGCTGCGAAAAAATCTTTTTTGAGTTTTGCCCAAAGTGCTTTCTTTTCTTCTTTGTAGCCCACAAGGTTGGACTCCAACTCGCCTACGCTCTCGCCTGCTTGCTTGGCTTGTGCTATGAGAGCCTTGGTGTCTGCAATCTTTTTGTCAATTTCTGCTTTGTTGAATTTGTAAGATTGCTTGGCTTTTTTGCGGAAGTTCTTGGTGCCAATCTTGACTGGAGCTAGCATAATATTTTGGATTATGGTCAAGTTGTTGAACAAGTTGAAGTGTTGGAACACCATACCCATTTTTTGTCTGTGGACATTGATGTTGGTATGCTTGCCGTTGAGAAGTTGTCCCTCGAAATAAATACTGCCGCCTGTTGGAGTTTCCATAAGGTTCAAACATCTCAAAAATGTGCTTTTACCACTGCCTGATGGTCCGATAACTACCACCTTTTCGCCTACTTTTATACTTTCATTTATACCTGCAAGGACTTTGTTGCTGCCAAAAGACTTTTCAAGGTTTTCTACCCTGATGATTTCTTGTCTTTGATTTAAGTTATCTACGCTCACTTCTTCTCATTCTCCTTTCTAGTAGTTTGATAAGCAAGGTGATGAGTGACACTATCACCAAATAAACTGCCGCAAGCATCAAATATGGCACAACATATTCGTATGTTGCATCACCGATAGACTTGAATGCACGGGTGAGGTCAACCACAGCAATAAAGCTTACTACTGAAGTTTCTTTGACCAAAGTGATAAATTCGTTGCCGAGAGTTGGCAAAATGTTCTTGATAGCTTGTGGCAAAACAACCTTGAACATTGATGCGTTGTAACCCATTCCTAGTGAACGAGCTGCTTCCATTTGTCCGCTGTCGACAGACAAAATTCCGCCACGCATAATCTCAGATACGTATGCTCCGCTGTTTAGACCAAATGCAGCGATAGCTACGACTATATTATCAATTTTTAGATTGAGTGCAGGGAAAAGTACAAAATAGAAAATCAACAATTGTACAACCATTGGAGTTCCACGGAAGAGCCAAACGTATACATCGTTGATTTTTGACCAAATTTTTACTGCGACTTTGTCTTGTGGCAACACCTTGGATATTGCCAATATTGTTCCTACAACGATACCAATTATCAGTCCACAAACGGCAATAAGTGCTGTGGCTTTTAAGCCGTCCAGCACCATTTTGTAGCCTTTGTATGTGATAAATTGTTCTACAAACGATTCCCACATGATTATTTATTGAATTTGCTTGCGATTGACTTCGCTGGCATTTGGTCAACTACCACGATGTCGATTTTTCCGTTGAGCATATCCTTAACGGCAAGTCCTGCATTGTCATAACCTACTGCAGTAATGTTGCTGAATCCTGCAAAGCCCCAAGACTCATCACCCTTGACATAGTATTGACCTGTTGTTCCGTTTTGGAAACCAGCCTTTTTGCCAGTCAAGCCTTTGAGTACATTCTCTACATCTTGCGCTGTTTTGCACTCGTCGAATGTTGTGTCACCAGCCTTTACAACAAGTTGTTGTGATGCTTGGTAGTATGCCTTGGTGAAATCAACACTCTCTGCACGTTTTGGAGTAACTGTAAGTCCAGCGATTGCCATATCTGCAAGTCCTGTGCCTACTGAAGTAACTACTGCATCGAATTGCATATCATCAATAACAAGTTCTTTACCTAGCTTGTCAGCAATAGCTTTTGCAATTTCCATATCGATACCTGCGAACTTTTCACCCATTTTATATTCGAATGGTGCGAATTCTGCATTGGTAGCTACTACAAGTTGATTTTTGCTGCTGTCTTTCTTGGCAGATACAACGCCTTCAACCTTATCGCCTGCAAAATACTTTTGCATAATAGCGTCAACTGTTCCGTCAGCTTTGAGAGCGTCCATTGCCTCATTGATTTGTCCTAGAAGTTCTGTGTTGCCCTTCTTAACTCCGATAGCATATTCTTCTTCTGTAAGTTGAATTTCAACAACTTTAACTTTGTTGGTATCCTTATTGTTATTAATGCATGCCATCATACCGATTGCACTTACTACAATCATTGCCACAATCAAAATTGATAGTATTGTCTTTTTCATAATCATAACTCCTTGCGTTTTGTTTATGTCTACATTTTAGCTATATCAACATTTATTTTCAACTTTTTTGCAAAAAAAAATCAAAAATGTATTTTTATTCATTATTTGCAATATTTTGTATATTTATGCAATTTATTGTGTATATTTTTCAATTTTTACTTATTTTATACATTTTTAGCTTAGCGAAAAACATAGAAAAAGTGACTATTTTGCAATAATCACTTTTGGATAATATTTTTTTGATTGATATTTGATTTGCAAATATTTTTGTTGGTTGGATTACCATATCCTACAACTGGCATTCTCAAAAATTTGCGACTTGGTTCATCACAAGCAAAACTTCAATTTTACAATCAGCACACAATTATGTGATTTGCCATAATCTTGTTTGACTGGATTGTCCTCACACAATTACTTTTTTACATACACTCGCACTTCATAAGGTCTGAGGATATGTTTGCCGCCCTCATCGTGCGTTTTGTTATAGTTGTGGATAAACAACTCGCCATCTTTGGTATTCATCGTGCAAGCAGGGTCAATCTCCACTGCTTTTGATTGATAATTGGCCTCGACATAGATATATTTGTCGCCAAGCTTACGAGAAAATACATACACGTGATTGGACTTTGGATAATACTCTCTCCACTCGCCATCTGCAATAATATCAAAGATTTGTTTACGCTTGACAATCAAGTCTTTGTAGTAGTTGAAAATGGAAAATTCACTTGCCCTGTCTTTTTCCGCATTGATTTCTGTATAGTTGGGATTGAGTTTCATCCAAGGCGTAGTACTCGAAAATCCTGCATTTTTGCCCGCTGTCCACTGCATTGGAGTACGAGCATTGTCCCTAGCCTTTTTGGCAAGAATTTTCATGCCAAGACTCTTGATACAGCGGTGGCGATTGAGCATTTTGATAATGTTGACGGACATAATATCCTTATATTCGTCCTCGGCAAACTCGCACGATGTCATACCAAACTCTTGCCCTTGATAAATGTATGGCGTTCCTCTAAGCATAAAAGTGACAGTTGCCAACATTGTTGCACCGTATTTTCGATACTCCTCTGAGCCGTCCACATACCTTGGAATACTGCGTGGTTGGTCGTGATTTTCGAGATAGTTGGATACCCACACGCTCTTTGGCACTTGTTGGTACTTGGATACAATTTTCTTGAACTTGGACAACTTGAACGGACTTACCATGTCCACGAACATATGCTCGAAAGTGAACATTGTGTCAAGGAGTGGTTTGTTCTCATCGGCTATGGTAATGGCTTGATCGTAATTCACACCGGCACATTCTCCCACAATGAGAGAATCATACTTTGACCAAGATTTTTCGTTGATTTCGGTTATGTACTTTTCCCAATTTTCGCCTATGCAATAATGCTCTATGCCTCTGAGCGGATTGAAAGGATTTTTGCCATCAGGCAAGCCGTGATTCTTGCTAATATAGGTGATAACGTCGCAACGGAAACCGTCTACCCCTTTTTCGAACCAATAGTTGCAAATATCCACTATCTCTTGTCTGACCTTTGGATTGTCCCAGTTTAGATCAGGTTGCTTCTTAGAGAATAAGTGCAAATAGTACTCGCCACTTGCCTCATCGTATTCCCAAGTATTGTCCACGAAGTTGCCACGCCAATTGTTTGGTGGTTTCTTTCCGCCTAGCTTGCCCTCTCTCCAAATATAATAATCTCTGTATGGATTATCTTTAGATGACTTGGACTGCTTGAACCACTCGTGTTCATCTGAGCTGTGATTGACAACCAAGTCCATAACAAGCTTGATACCACGCTTGTGCATACCGTCTATCATCTCTTGCCAGTCTTCTAGCGTGCCGAACTCGTCCATAATATCTCGATAGTCGCTGATATCATAGCCGTTGTCATCGTTTGGCGACTTGTAACAAGGTGACAACCACACGGCGTTCACTCCCAAATCTTGCAAATAGTCAAGCTTGGATATGATGCCTTTGATGTCGCCTACACCATCGCCGTTGCCGTCACAAAAACTGCGTGGATAAATTTGATAAATTACCGCATCTTTGTACCATCTTGTCTTCATAAATTCCCCCTTTGTTTTGCCGATTTTATATCTCGCCGCTGTCGGTCTGCAACTTGTACTTGGTACTGCACAAGGTCAAGCCGTCCACTTGGCTAGCTCCTGCTTTGTAAAGCATTTTGCATACTTCACTCATTGTAGCCCCTGTAGTCAAAACATCATCGACTACTAGCACTCTTTTGCCTTTGACAGCAGTCTTGTCTACCACTTTGTAGACACCAATTACATTTTGCTCACGCTCGTTGCCTTTCAGCTTAGCTTGCTCTGTATTGTGCTTGACTTTGCGGATACACTCTCCCACATAGTCAAGTCTTAGTTCTTGTGCAATATGCTTGGCAATGAGTTCGGACTGGTTGTAGCCTCGCTCCTTTCGCCTCTCATCGGATATTGGAACGCTCACCACTACTTGGCTGTCATATCCCTCATCTAGGAATTTGTCAATCATCATATTGGCAAGGTATGGCACCGGATACCTCTTGCCACCGAATTTGATACGATGAACAAGCGTTTTACCTATATCCTCATACACGCAACAAGAACGCACTTTGTTGAAATGCCTGTCCTTGTTTTGGCATACAAGACAATAATCCGCCTCGGTGTTCTCGTACCTACCACACTTCAAGCATATATTGTCATCAAGCATATTGAGCTTGGCTAGGCAATCTGGACAAAGTCCATATCTTGTAGGTTTGTGGAGTTCTCTGTCGCAACAAATACAATTAAACTTGTCTACAAAAAAGTTCTCTTTTACTCTTCTGAAAAACTTTTTTATTTTGCTCTTTGTATCGCTCACAAGCCCACCTGCATTGTTTTATTCCAATTAAATTATAGCACAACCGCCAAGATTTGCAATACATAATCAAAATTGGGTAGTTTGTTTGACAAAAATTCTTTATATATATAAAATAGGTTTATGAGTATTTTAACAATCAAAGGTCTAACACACGTTTTTGACTCCAAAGTCCTATTTGAAAATGCCGATCTCACTATCAACAACGGTGAACATATCGGTATTGTAGGTCTGAATGGAGCTGGCAAGTCTACATTTATGAATATCATCTCTGGCAGACTTTCCCAAGATGCAGGCGAAATCAAATGGCTCAATGGCATTCGTTGGGGCTATCTCGACCAACACGCCAATATTGACAGAAGTCAAACAGTTATGGAATATCTCCAATCGGCATTTACATATTTGTATGAAGCCAATGAACAGCTCGAACAAATGTATATGGATATGTCTACCGAAGAAGACCCTGACAAGCTGGATATGCTTATCAACCGCTCTTCTAAGATGCAAGAATATTTGGACAATGAAGGCTTCTATGACTTAGATAGCAAAATCAAAAAAGTTGCCGGTGGACTTGGTGTGCAAAATTTTGGTTATGACACCGTGATTTCTAAACTGAGTGGTGGTCAGCGTGCTAAACTTATGCTTGCAAAACTTTTGCTAGAAGACTTGGACGTTATGCTCCTAGATGAGCCTACCAACTTCCTTGACATCGAACATATCGAGTGGTTGCGTAAGTTCTTGGACGGCTTCAAGAAAACATTTATACTCATCTCACACGATACAACTTTCTTGAACGATGTATGCAAAATCATTGTCAACATCGAGAATGGTATGATTAAGAAGTATTGGGGCAACTACAACGAGTTTTTGGCACAACACGAACAAAATGCAAAGCAATATGCCGACAGCTATGAACGCCAACAGCGTGAAATTAAGAAAATGGAGGACTACATTGCTCGCAACAAAGCTCGTGCTGCGACAGCGGGTATGGCCAACTCTCGCAAAAAAATGCTCGACCGCATCGAGGTTATGCAAAAGCCTGTGTCGGTGGAAAAACCAACTTTTACTTTCCCTTATACCCTTGCCGTGTCTAAGCATATGCTACAAGTGGACAACCTAGAAATCGGCTATGAGGGCAAAGCAATCTTGCCACCTATCTCTTTTGAGATTGCCAGCGATACAAAGCTGTGGATTCGTGGTACTAACGGATTGGGCAAAACTACTCTGCTCAAAACAATTATGCGTAAGCTCCCAGCCATCAGCGGAAAATTCTCTTTCCACCCAAACTGCAAAATCAACTACATCGAACAAGATTTGCAATTCCGCACAATGGAGTACAATGCGATTACCTTTATGAATGAGACTTATCCAAAAATGTCCCAAAAAGAAATCCGTACCCAACTCGCAAAAGTAGGACTCAAAGCTGAGCTTACTACCAAAGCAATAGGCTCGCTATCTGGTGGCGAACAAGTCAAAATCAAGCTGTGTGCGCTTATGCAAAAAGAAAGCAATCTACTCATTCTCGATGAGCCGACCAACCACCTAGATGTCAACTCCAAAGAAGCCTTGTTCGAGGCTTTGGCAGACTACCCCGGTGCTATCATCTTGGTCAGCCACGAACCTATGTATGCTGAGCGTCTATGCAATGATATATTCGATATAGAATTCTAACAAAAAAGGACTAACCGATTGGTTGGTCCTTATTTTTGCCAAGTGCAACTTGGTTTTAACTTCCAAATTGTCTTGTCTTAGTCCCCTCAGTCCGACTACATAGTCATTCAGTCGGACAGCTCCCCTTACCATAAGGGGCGCTCACAATACGGATACAATCCCTCAGTCTGACAGCCACTTCGTTTTGTGTCAGCCAGCTCCCGCTGCACTAAGGCAGCCGTTTTTAGCTGTTGTTGCTGTCGCAAATAGTGTGGGCTCTCTTACGAATAGTCAATACATATTTATCGCGACAAAAAAGGACTAACCGATTGGTTGGTCCTTATTTTTTTGTTTGGCTTGGATTAGGCTACCAAGCCTTTGATATATTCGTATGTTTTCTTTGGGTCGTTGGTTTCGACTTTGATGACAAGTTTGTCGCCTACTTTGATGAGAGTTTCGCCATCTGGCACGATTGACTCATCATCTCTCACAATGTTCTTGACTAAGCAGTTGGCAGGCCACAAAATATCATTTACACTCTTGTCTATCAAGAATGCACCAAGCTCGATTTGCACTTCGATTGTCACGGATTTTGGCTTGACACCTTTGTTCTCTATCTCGCAATATCTCTCCAACATACTGTCATAAATTGGGCGATTGCCAAGAAGTTCTGACACCATATATGCGGTAAAGATTGCTATTGCCGCAGACAAAAAGCCTGCCGAATAACCAGTGATTTCTAGGATAAGCACAATGGCTGTGATAGGCGCCCTTACGCTTGCACCAAAGAATGTGGTCATCGCAATGCACACAACAGCCTTGTAGTACACAACATCAAGTCCCATCAGCATAAACAGCTTGCCACATAGTCCGCCGACAAGTGCGCCGATAGCAAGCATTGGAATAAACAATCCGCCGGTTGCACCTGCGTTGACACACAACACAATCATAATCATTTTGACAACAAGCACGAGCAAGAGCATTTGCCAAGCAAAGTCAAGGTTGACAATCTTCATAATCAAGCCATGTCCACCGCCGTTGGCATCAAGGAGCAACAAGCCTGTCACGCCTGTGAGCAAAAATACAATGATAAGTCTTGCCCAATATGGCAATTCTTTGGTATGTTTGTCCATAAATCTTTGGCTGCGAATGATTGCAAAGTTGAAGAAAATCGCACCTGCTCCGCACACAATACCCAAGATGATGAGCATCCAAGCTGAGCTGGTAGGAAGTGGTGTAATCACGCCCATATCGAACAAAACGTGGTCACCGCCACCCCACAATCTAGAAAATAGTCGATAGGTCACCGTTCCGAAAATCACGGAAGATGAGGCAGTCATCAAAATCATTGGAGTAAATCTGCGGTGAGCTTCTTCGAGTGCAAAGACAATGCCTGTGAGTGGCGCATTGAACGCAACGGCAAGACCTGCACTTGCACCGCCTGTGATGACATATCTACGCCAAGCAAGTCTGCTACGCATAAGCTCGCTAGTTCCTTTGGCGGTCATCGCACCTATTTGGACACTAGGTCCTTCTGAACCCATAGAAAGCCCTGCAAAAAAGCTGATAAATGAGCCTACAATGGTACAAATAAGTGTACGCAACCACCTGAGTGTAACAAGTCCACGCAAAACACCCTCAGTCTGAGGAATACCGCTACCACGCACTTGTGGGCAAAATTTGTGCAACGCATACATGCAAAGTGCCAGCACTACAAGTCCTGCAAAAAGCAATGGGATAAATGCTGGATTGGCTCTGACATAAGTATAGATTTGTCCACTTACCTTACCCAAAAAATTGGCACACAAATTGAAAAGACTGACAATAAAGCCAGTCATAATACCTGCAACTCCACCATAGGCAATTACAGGAATGACAATACTTTTGAGTTTCGACAAAAATTGTTTTCTCTTTTGTTGACTATTTAGTTTCATATTTCACCATAGATATTTTAATCGCAAAAGTTGATATTGTCAACCCCAATACCATTCCAAATTGGCATTTTGGCAGTTTTTTTCAACAAAAAATGAGCAAATATCAATGCTCATTATAATCTAAAATTTGCAAAAAAAATAGGAGTAGATTGCTCTACTCCTAGATTTTGTTCAATTATTTGCTAAGCTCAGCAAAGTACTTGATTGTTCTTACCATTTGGCTTGTGTAAGAATTCTCGTTGTCGTACCAAGATACAACTTGTACTTGTGTGTTGCCATCTTCCATTGGAGCAACCATTGTTTGGGTAGCATCGAACAAGCTACCGTATCTGATACCTACGATATCGCTAGATACAAGCTCTTCTTCGGTGTAACCGAAAGACTCGTTAGATGCAGCTTTCATAGCAGCATTGATTTGTTCTTTTGTTACGTTGCCCTTAACAACTGCTACAAGGATAGTTGTAGAACCAGTTGGGGTTGGAACTCTTTGTGCAGAACCGATAAGTTTGCCGTTGAGTTCTGGGATAACAAGACCGATTGCCTTAGCAGCACCTGTGCTGTTTGGAACGATGTTCACAGCAGCAGCTCTAGATCTTCTGAGGTCGCCCTTTCTTTGTGGTCCATCAAGTACCATTTGGTCACCTGTGTAAGCGTGGATTGTGCTCATGATACCACTTTGGATAGGAGCGAGCTTGTTCAAAGCTTGAGCCATAGGAGCAAGACAGTTGGTTGTACAAGAAGCAGCAGAGATGATGTTGTCTTCAGCTGTCAATGTCTCGTGGTTTACGTTGAATACGATTGTTGGAAGGTCATTTCCTGCTGGAGCAGAGATAACAACTTTCTTAGCACCTGCATCGATGTGTGCTTGAGATTTAGCCTTAGAAACGTAGAAACCTGTACATTCAAGAACTACGTCAACACCGATTTCGCCCCATGGGAGCTCTGCAGCGTTAGCCTTAGCATAAATCTTGATTTCTTTTCCATCAACGATGATAGAATCTTCTGTAGCAGAAACTGTATCTGCCAAAGCGTATCTACCTTGTGATGAATCGTACTTCAAAAGATGAGCAAGCATTTTTGGGCTTGTCAAATCATTGATAGCAACTACTTCGTAGCCCTCTGCACCAAACATTTGTCTGAATGCGAGACGACCAATACGGCCAAAACCGTTGATTGCAACTCTTACATTTGCCATATTATATTCCTCCAAAAAATTTAATTTTCTTAATATGCTGTCAATATTTTAACAACTATATGAGATTATTGCAAGCAAAAAAGCGAAAAAGTTGTAAAATCTATATAAATTTGAACTTTTTTGTCCAAAAGCCATACAAATTCTGCTCTTTTCGGCAAAAATGCGCCTTGCAAGTTTTGCACCCACCACTCCAAACAATATTTTTTATCTGATAGGCGTGTGCCGAATCACTTATCAATATTCTATTGTATATCTTGTTGATCACGCCTTACAAAAAAAGAGTAGCCCGAGAGCTACTCTTTTGTTTGGTTATTGGTGAATTATACTATCAAGTGCAACAC
>CAMFVQ010000050.1 GCA_945992255.1 uncultured Clostridia bacterium | reverse complement strand
ATTATCTAAAGTGTTGCACTTCGCTTGACAATTTACTTATAGAAAATTTCTTGTCAGAACATAACTTCAAACACTTTGCCAATGAAAAAAGTACCTCCATGTTAAATAAGTTTAGATCTGCCATCTAAAAATAAAACACGGAGATACAATGTCAAGTGAATGTATATAGTATAGCATCTACTAAGAATAAAGTCAAATAGTATTGGCGGCCGCACCATAGATTGTAAATTATTATTATTTGCCCACAACAGGGGATATAGGAGCGTGCAAGAAGAGTTCCTAAGAAGTTGAATCACAAGTATATTAAAATGTAAAGAATATAGAATATGGAATATAATATATAATATAAATTGCGATGAATTATGCTGCAACGATTTGTTGAATTTTTTCGTTAGAGCCAGCAACAGAGGTAAGCTCCTCAAGTTTTTCTTGCTTGATATTTTCGTTGTGTTTGTCGCACAAGGTGAGCATAAATGTCAACATTGTCACGAAAGGCAATGGGGCAAAGTCACCTGTGTTTATCATAGAGTAGCCCTCGAAAGCAAGTATGCCCAAGAACATAAAAATATTGAAAGAGTTGCGTCGTAGAAGAACACGCAATCTTGTAAATGTCATATACAGCCAAGTCACAAGTCCTAGAAGTCCCATTGAACCTATAACTTGGAAAATGGTGGAGTGATACCAGAACATTGACATTTCTTTGAGGTCATAAACATCTTTGTTAAGATGACCTAGTCCCACACCAAAGATAGGGTTTGACAAAAAGTTGCGTACAGCTTCATCATAGAGCTTGTTACGGCCAGAGCTACCGCCGGCGATAGCTTTTTTGATTGTTTCAATCAGCAAGTCTTTTTCTATGATGCATATACAAGCCATGGCCAAGAGAACCATGGCAAAAACAAGCCCAAAGATAATTCTTTTGGATGGTTTTTTTGCATATACGAATGTAAATATAATCAAGAATGGGAATACGGCAGTCGCTGCAAGCATACCACCTCTGCACATTGACAAGCAGATTGCAATGTAGTCCAATATGCCCAAGATGAAGTAGAAAACGCCACCTTTCTTATAGGTTGCGAGGTAAAAAGCAAACGGCATTGCAAGTAAGGTGTAGTTGCCGAGGTTGTTTTTCCATTGGCGATAAGGGAAAATGATGTTGAGTTCTTTGTTGTTTTTGAAATCGACAACATAGGCCGATACCCACATAAGCAAAATCATCACACCAATCATAGCCATACTTCTGGCGAAGTAGTCTTTGGTTTTGGCGGTGTCATCAGGGATATATGCACGGAACATGAGATAAAAACAAGCCATACCAGGACCTAGCAAGACAACATAATACAGAGCAGCTGGTTTGAAATAATGCTCCACTGGGATAGAACCTATACCGCCAAGCAAAATAGCGAAAGCATACAATGCAATGCCCCAGAACAAGCTACCTTTTTTGACGTCTTTGACAGGATAAATACAAATATGACCAATGAATGCAGGCAAAAGGAAAAGTGCCACCCACCAATATTGGACATAATCTTGGAATTTTGCACCATACATTCCCAATGGAATCATACATGCGAACATAAAAGTCACGAAAGACGGGGTAATATCTCTACAAAATAAAAGATTGGCGGACATCAATACAATAAGCGTTATCATTCCGAATGGTTCTAGTCTGTATGCGAAAGAAAAAATCGATACAATCATGACCAATAAAATATAGATATTCGAGTAGAAGCCGTCCGTTATGCTTTGGGATAGGCTTTCGATTTTGTTACGTAGTGTCAATTTTCGCACAGTCCCCAATTTTATATTGTTAGTATACCATATTTTCAATATATTGCAAACATATAATACAAAATAGGTCAATTGCAAACAAAAATTCCTTTCAAAGAATGCTAAAAAGTTGTGATTGTGCAAATATTTATCAAATTTGAAGGAGTATTGTAAAATAAGTGTTAAAACTTTAACATTAAAAATTGGGTTTTGGACTTGAATTATCGGCTTTTGTATAGTATAATAGTTACATTATTAACATAAAGGTGGAATTATGGAAGAAAAGGAAAATCAAATTGTTGAAGAAAGCCTAACAGCTTCTACTGAGACAAAGACTTCTAAGAAGTCTGGCTTGTCCATCTCAATGGATATGCAAAAAAAGGTTGGCCCACTACTTATGTTCAGTATTGGTGTACTTTTGATGCTACTCCAATGGATTATTGGACTAAACCTAATTGTACTTTTGGGTGCAATTTACATGATAGTGGACAGTGTCCTCATCACAATCGGCGTATTTGCCAAGAAAAGACTTTATCTATGGAACTTGATTGGTTATGTAGCAGTAAGTTTTGGCATTGCGCTTTATTTTATTTTCAATGGTGCTGATGCAGGCTGGGGAGCAATCACCAGTGGTGCAACAGGATTTATCAACACCGTTCACAAATTGTGGCAAGGCGAAGGCAACTTTGGAACAAGACTTGTCGGCAACATTATCATCAGCGGACCTGCATTTTTGCTTATCCTTGCAATGTTCTTGATTGTCAACAAAGTTAGAAGTGACAAAGGTTCTCTGAAATATGCTCTCACAGGCACAATCTCAGTGCTACTTGTAGGCATGAGTGTACTATTCGTATTCACAACCAACCTAAGAGCCAATCCAAAGGTTTTCGATATGTCTAAGGGACACGACGAATACCTCAACAACATCAAGAAAAAAGATGGCAAAGCACCAAACGTTATCGTTGTATTGATGGACGACCTCGGCTATGGAGACACCAGCTACAATGCACGCAAGGCAGGCAGAACACCATCTTACGAGACTCCAAACATCGACAGAATTGCCGAGGAAGGACTTGACTTTGACAACTTCTATTCTTCTTACAGCGTATGTTCTCCAGCTCGTTTTGCATTGATGACAGGTCGTTATCCATATCGTGGATATGCAGACAACGTAATTTATCCAACAGTCAACTCATTCTCACCACTTGCTTCTACTAGAGTGTTCAACTCAATCGAAATGGGCAACAACGTAGACGGCTTGTTGTCAGATGAAGTTACTATCGCAGAGTCATTCAAAGCAGCAGGATATGCAACAGGTTGCTTTGGCAAGTGGCACTTAGGCGACTATGGACAATATTTGCCAACCAACCAAGGTTTTGACTACTTCTATGGTTCTCACCACGTAAATGATATGACACCATTCTATCATGTAAAAGAGACCGACCAAAAATATGAGATTGTCAAAGGTACAAAAGACCTTGACCAAAGTCATGCAAGCAAGCTCATTCACGATGAGACAAATGCTTGGATTGAAGCAAGACTACAAGCAGAAGAGAACTTCTTTGCATACTATGCAACTCCATGGCCACACGCTCCAGTATATGCAGGATATGACTTCCAAGGCACAACAGGCGCAGGTATCTATGCAGACTGTGTGACCGAGTTCGACTACTATCTTGGACAGCTATTCAATACACTTGAAGCTCACAATGCTATGGATGATACAATCATTGTATTTACATCAGACAACGGACCTGCACTTCAAGGCTCAACCAACGAAATGCGTGGCGGAAAGTTTTCTCCATACGATGCTGGACAAAAGCTCCCATTCTATATCAGATGGGGCAACAATGCGTTGTTCAATCACAAAACTATCAAAGCTACCGCAACTCTAGCAGACCTTTACCCAACACTTGTAGAGGCTTGCGGAATTGAGAGCAAAGATGGTATCCAAGGATATATGCCAAGCCATGTAGACAGAGAAATCGATGGTGTATCAATGATGCCACTTATCACTGGCGAAAAGCAATTTATCCATGACAAAGATCACCCAATCTTGCACATGAAGCGTAACGACATCAAGGCTATCCAATACTCTATGACCAGAGAAGAAGTGCTTGAGAGCGTAAAGGGCTATACAGCAAGTGACAACCACAAAGACCAAAGAGGCAATGAGGCAGATTATGCCAATATGCCATTCATCAAGGACAACGACTTCCTCAACTGGAAATACTTCAAGAGATATCGCAACGACAACCCTGAGTTCCCAGACAAGGTAAGACGCAATTGGCTCATGTGCTTGACCGATGATACCAGCGAAAGCTACCAAAGAGCTGATGTATTCCCTGACCTTGCTAAGCAATACAACGCATCACTATCTGATTGGAGCAAGAAGTTGAAAGACAACCGCAGAGCTATCAACAAAGAGTATTACAACAAAAAATAACAACACATTTAAGCAGGCATAGTCCTGCTTAAATTTATAGGAAAGTATGCCAAAAAATCTATCAATTATGATCAAGCCTGCATCAAGTATGTGCAATCTTAGATGCAAATATTGTTTCTATCATTCGCTCGCAGGCTCGAGAGAAAGTTTTAGCTATGGCAAAATGTCACAGGCTACAACCGATGAAGTCATCACCAAAGCTTTGAAATTCGCCGATGGGGGCAGTATTTATTTTGCATTCCAAGGTGGCGAGCCATTGTTTGCAGGCAAGGAATACTTCAAGTATTTTGTAGCCAAAGTAAAAGAGCTGAACAAGCGACACAGCACGATTTATTACAGCTTGCAGACCAATGGCACGCTCATCGACCAAGAGTGGGCAGAGTTCTTTGCGGAGAACAAATTCTTGCTTGGAGTGAGTATGGACGGCGACCAAACAGCCAACCGCTACCGATTGGATATCAATCTTGACTATACATTCCCAGTGGTACGCAAGGCTTTGGATATCTTGACTGAGGCAGGTGTGGACGTCAACATTTTGATTGTTGCGACAGGTTGGACAGCTGACCATATCGAAGATGTCTATCGATATTTGACCTCCCAAGGATTCAAGTATCTCCAATTCATACCATGCCTTAGACCATTCGGCGATGACAGCGAAGGACCGCTTTATATGAGTGTGGAGCAGTACGGCAACTTCCTTATCCGCTTGTTCAACTTGTATGTCAAAGACTATGTGAGGGGCGACTACACCAGTGTAAGATTGCTTGACAATTGGGTATACCTCTATCTTGGCAAACAGCCTGAACAGTGCGGAGTATGTGGACATTGTTCGCACCAATTTGTTGTGGAAGGCAACGGCAATGTCTATCCTTGCGACTTCTATTGTTTGGACGAATGGTTGCTTGGCGACATACACGATATGGATTTTGACCAGCTAGCCCACACCGACAGGGCAACACAATTTCTCAAAGATTCTATCGATATTCCTGACAAATGCAAGAGCTGTGAGTTCTATGGAATATGCCGTGCAGGCGGTTGCAAACGCAACAGAGCCGACCGAGATTATTGCGCCGCATACAAAAAGTTTTTCTCATCTTGCTTGCCATTGTTCAGAGCATTCATCAATGAGAAAAATCGCTAAAAAGTCGATACATATCATCATTTTAACAACAAGGAGCTACATAGCTCCTTATTTTTTGTCGCCAAAATCTATGCACTTGCTCCCAAAATGCACTTGCTCCAAGTAGTCCCATAAGAGAATACACATAATATATAGATATTATATTTATTATCTAAATAAATGTTATTTTGCAGATAAAGCATTG
>CAMFVQ010000049.1 GCA_945992255.1 uncultured Clostridia bacterium | reverse complement strand
TTACATTACTTTATCTCATTCGCAGTTTTCGTTGTTCAATTTTCAAGGTGCGTTTTTGCCGACTGTGCCGGCTAAAATGGGTTCCTCCGGCTCTTTGTCCGAAGGGATGGTGGGCACAAGTGGATTCGAACCACCGACCTCACGCTTATCAGGCGTGTGCTCTAACCAGCTGAGCTATGAGCCCATAGTGGTGGAGATAAAGAGAGTCGAACTCTTGACCTCCTGCTTGCAAGGCAGGCGCTCTAGCCAACTGAGCTATACCCCCACATTTGGTTGTGTCTTACCGCTATTGTTTCAGACAGCTTTTACATAATATCATTATTGTTTTAGAATGTCAAACTTTTTTTCGCATTTTTTCAAAAATTTTTCTAATTTTTTTTCGAGCCTCAAAACTGCCAAAAAACTATAGAAAAACTAGTAAGAAATGATGTTTTTAGAGAAGTTTCTTCTTCTTTAGGTAAATTGCCAATATCAGCGACACAACCGCCGAAATTCCGCATACTATCCAAAAGCCCCACAGCTTACCCTCGAATGGCACGCCAGTGTTCATGCCGAACAAGGCTGCGATGAGTGCTGGTATGGAAATAATAAGTGTGACAGATGTCAAAACTTTCATAACGATATTTAGGTTGTTGGAAATTACTGATGCGTAAGCGTCCATTGTGCCTGACAAAATGTCTCTATAAATCGAACACATCTCAATCGCTTGCTTGGTATCAATAGCAACATCTTCGAGAAGGTCTTGGTCTTCTTCATAGATTTTGAGAATTGTCTTGGAGCTGAGGAGCTTGGAGATTACCGCATCGTTGCCAGACAAGCTGGTCGAGAAGTAAACAAGTGAGTTCTCAAGGTCAAGCATTTGGATAAGTTCTTTGTTTCGAGTAGACTTGTGCAATTCGTTTTGGATACGTTGGGAAGCCTTGTCGATTTGTTTCAAGTATGCCAAGAACTTGGTTGCTATGTTGTTGAGAATTTGGAATAAAAATCTTGTTTTTTTGTATGTAGAAAAGCCTTTTACTCTTCCTTTTACAAAGTCTCTCAAAATGGTGGTGTCTTTCAAGCTGACAGTGATAATGCTGTCGTCCTTGATGATTGCACCAAGTGGAATTGTAAAATAAGAATAATAATCGGCTTCTTCTTCAATGACTGGAATATCAACAAGGACCATCACTCTGCCATCTTCGTTTTCGATACGAGAACGCTCTTCATCATCTAGCGCTGCTTTGATAATATCGTCCTCTACTCCTGTGAGTGAAGATACGAGTGCAACTTCCTTGTCACTTGGGTTGACAAGATTGAACCAACAATTCTTGGGGCTGAAATCTCCAGCAGTAATTTGTTCCTCTGTGAAGTTTGTAAGCACATTTGTTTCTAGATCGCTTTTGAAAACTTCTATCATCTCGCCACCTCCTGAAAGTTCAATCACAGCTATTGTAACCCAAAAAATTGTTTTTGGCAAGATATTTATACGCAAAAATTTTTTAACCTTTGCATAACATCATCAAAATATTGCTTTTCTTGTGCGGTTGGCTCGGCTCCAAAACTACAATTGGACAAGCCTTGCTCTACAATTTGGGCTATTGCTTTGCTTGGGCAACTGGCAACAAAACTGTCCACAGCGCTTGATAATTGATTGAGTGAACTTGTGCCGCTGCTACTATCTAGCTTTTGTTCGAGCTTGGTCAAGTCCACACAAGCATCAACCTTATTTCTGCCAATCACCACAAAACGTGACAACAATCTTTCGAGCCTTGCCCCTTTGCGTGCGTTGGCTAGAATTTTCGCCTTGCATATCGCTTTGGACAAAATCGACAAAATGCCCACTTCTACCCCTATCGCCAACACAACGGCTACGATATATGACCAACTATATCCGCCAATCATCATCAACGACTGGACACCAAACATTGTCAAACCGCCCATTGCCCAAACAAACTTGGGTACTTTGATTGGCTTGGTGGTCATCTTGGTGACCTCAATCGGCATAATTGAAGCATTGTAAATTTGTCCGCTGTCCAAATATTCTTTGAAAAGTCTTTTTTGCTTGGTTGGGAATTTTGACAAAACTTTGCGAGCGAACTTGGCTTGATTGCTCTCATCAATCTCGCCATGCTTGCAAACAAACTTCTTGACAGAGCGATATGCAAACTTGTTTTTGCACATAACTTTGCACACAAAAAGCTCCAACAAAAATGCAAAAATGGGCATGAGTATGCCCACAAAACATACAAGGCGAATGCTTGCTTTGCTAGATAGCCACTCCAATCGGTCTACAACTAAATAAAAATATCTCATTGCTCTCTCCTAAATTTTTATGTAGTGGCTATGCTTTGTATTGTTGATTATATTATTTATTTTATCTATATAATATTATTTATATTATCATCATATATCATTATATTGGTATGCCGTTGCTTGAATGCTGTGTGATGCTAGGTGTAGTAGTCACAACCCCCTCTGCACTTATTTGCAAACTGCCATTTCATTTGGATATGTACCGCTGAAGCTATTTGATTTCTACAACCCTGTTGTCGCCTATGACAACAATGTATTTGCCAAGTACCTTTTTGCCGGTGCAACTCTCCACTGCCAAAGCGTAAATGTCAAGTTGTTTTTGGTAAGATTGGATTATGGCTTCATCGCTCTTGCGAGTGTATTTGAAGTCAACCACTATATATCCATTATCTTGCTCGATAAGCAAGTCAATGACACCTTGCAAAAGAATCTTGTCATCGGTTTTGACGCCGTCCAAAACTTCGCATGCAGGGATATTGAGCATGAACTCCTTTTCTCTATAATGCTTGTGCGTGCGAGCTAGTCTGACAATCGGATTGGTCAAACATTCAGCTATCAAGCTGTCATCGACAAGCTGGCGTTGGGCTTTGCTCATCAAATCGCCCTCTACCATATTGTCAAGCCATTCTCCAACTTCCTCTTCGCCATCGAGTGCCAAATCCACCAATTCCATAGCTTTATGCAAAGCTGTGCCTATCTGCGTTTTGTCACCCTTGGAAACAACTAGCTCTTGTGTCATTTCAAAATCGGATTGGACAGACTGACTTGCTATATTATTTATTTCCGTTACGGTGTGTTTTATACATAGATTTTTGGCTTCTTCAAAATCATATTGGAATCGGATATTGCTCTCCAACTCTTCTATCTTCTCTTGGGTCGGCATGTTAAAATATAGCGAAGAAGCTGTGAAAATATCATTCTCTACATCAGCAGCGTTCTCATCAACAAAATACTCTCTTCCAAATGCTTGGTTGGCGTGATTGGTGTACAATATCCAATCGAGATAACTGTTGGCTTTGCATGGATCTATGATATTTTTTAGATTGTCCGAATCGTTTACTGTCGCTGTCACATAAAGAATATTCTTGGCACGAGTGAGCGCAACATAGAAAATTCGCATTTTCTCTTGGATAAGCTCTTGCTTTTTGTAATCTTTGAGCGCAATCATATTGATATTGTCAACTTCTAGATTGTTGACAGTATCCACACCGTGCATACTTACTCCATAATATTTGTCAAAAACGAATTTTTGGCGTTGGTCATCAAAGTTGAAAGCCTTGGCTGCATTGACAACAAAAACAATAGGATATTCTAGTCCCTTAGATGAGTGCATTGTTTGAAGCTTGACACAATTTTGCTCTCCACCTGTGCTTGTTTGGGCAATCTTTTGGCGGTCTGTAACCATTTTTAGATAGTCGCTCAGGCTGTCGTTGTAGTTCTTGTCTTTGAGCGAACGAATATAGAGCATCATTTGTTCTAGCTCTTGTTTGCCATCTTCTTTCATCAAAATATAATCATCAAAATGCGTGCTGGCAACAATGTTTTTCATCAACTCCGACACGGTCAAAGATGCTTGCAAAATGCGATATTGCTCCAATCTGTCAAAGAAAGATTTTACCTTGCGACCTAGCTCGCTGTCCACTTCTTTGAGCTGTAAAACGTACTCATAAAAATATGTATCATTGGAATGCTTGGTGATAAGTGGCGTTGCCTGCTCTCTGATTGTAGCCAATTCATCAAAAGTGAATCCCCCCAAAAATCCGCTCATGGCAGATATGAGAGCATAGTCTTGGTGCGGATTGTCTATCACCCTCAAATAGTCGATAAGTATCTCGACGGATATGTTTTCGCTCTCTTTTTCGACTATGCTCAAATCGACTGGTATGCCCAAATCGTGCAAAGTCTTGACTATGGTAGTTACTTTTTTGTCACGGCTGGCAAACAAAATAGCTATGTCGCCATACTCGATAAGTCTTTCTACTCCTTTGCCATCTACAACTTCACATATACGCTTGATGCCTACAAGCTCAGAAATCTGTTGGGCAATGTATGCCGCCTCTTTGTCAACAACTTTGCCTAGCTCATCGATAGGGTGATTTTGGACGCTGTATATATGGTCTTCATCTAAGATGCCCCCTTCTTTTCTTACCGTATTGGTTGAAATGGCGGACATATTGTTGACTTTTCGCAACTCTTCTTCATCTTTGCCTTCTTTGGAAAAAATCGCAACTCGGCAAGGCTTGTCCACTGTACGGAAATATGCCTCTTGACCAAACTCTAGCCTTGCGGTATGCTTGTAGTCCACTCCGCCAAAGTCCTTGGTCATAATTTGGTCAAAAATCAAATTGACAAACTGAAGAACTTCATTGCTACTGCGATAGTTGGCATTGAGATAAAACGGCTTGCCCTTGGTATTGTCGGCAATATATTCATCGAATTTCTCTAGGAAAATGCCTGTATCTGTCTGCCTAAATCCATAAATTGACTGCTTGGAGTCACCCACCATAAACAAGTTGTTGCCCGATGAAATCCTAGTCAAAATATATTCTTGAACGGCATTGATGTCTTGATATTCATCGACACAAACAAAATCGTATTTTTCTCGAATAGATTTGGCAACTTCATCATCTTCCAAAATCTTGACTGTATAATACTCGAGGTCGTTGAAGTCCATTTTGTTTTCTTGAAGCTTCAATTCTTTGAATTTTTGCATAACACTTTCTACAAAATCACGCAAAATGGTTACATAAGTCGTGCATTCTTTGCTGGTCAAAGAATATTCCTCGAAAGTCCTAACTTTCAATGATTCGATAGTTTTTGTGAGTTTTTTTGCATTGTCGGTGACTGCTTGATATTGCTCTTTTAGCTCCAACGTAAGTTCATCGGCTTTCTTTTTTTGTATGGTTGGCATTCTTTTGAAAGTGACAGTAGCAGGTAACGCCGCAAGCATAGAAGACAGTTTGTCAAAGTGTCCAATAGCTTTGAATTGGGATAGTACACTCTCCGCATGCTCCGCCAAAGAATCTACTCCATTGCGACTCAAAGTGTACACTTGCTCTTCATAAATCTGGATAGTTTTTTCTATCTCTGCATTGATTTTGCGTACATAATGCGTCACCAATTCGTCATTGTCAATGTCGTCAGGACAACACTTGAATACAGTCTCTTGCAGAAATTTATCTCTGTCACGCTGAGCCACAACAAAATCATAAAACTTCTTGATGATTTTGGTAAAATTGAACGCTCCGCAATACTTGTAGAATACCTCAAAGTCGGCGTTGTAATTGCTTTGATACTCTTTGAGAGTGCTGTCCAATGCCTTGTCGAACAATATTGTCCGTCCTTCTTCGTCCAATATTCCGAATGCAGGATCTACTCCAATCACTTCAAAATTTTGTCTGATAATGTTGCCACACAAGGCGTGCAAAGTGGATATATCCGACATTGGAATATCTTCAATCTGTTCTCTAAGATAGCTTATATACTCGCCTTTTGACATAATCTCTTTGAGCTTTTTGGCTATCTTCAATCTCAGCTCTTGGGCAACTGAATTGTTGAAAGTCACCACGACAACACGCTTGATTGGAGTAGGTTCGCTGACAAAATAGTCGCCTGTCACTATACGCATAAGCCTTTCAATCATAACTGATGTCTTGCCGCTGCCAGCCGAAGCCGACACCAAGGTGTTGTTGGTGCGACTTTGGATTACATCTAGCTGTTCTTTACTCCACTCCATTTATTTCTCCTAATATATCTCTCAAATTCTCGATTTTTAGCTGTGGCGCTTGGCGAACTCGATTGTCATCTCCTTTGATAGCACAAATTGTCTTGTATTCGCAATATGTGCAAGCCGAATGTGAGCTGTCTAGCACAAGTGGGCGAGGCTCTATGTAGCCGCTATCTATCTCGTTGACTGCCTTTTTCATCAAAAGTTGGGCATAATGGGCAGCTCCCAAAAGCTCTTCGGCGGTCATTATGTTGCCACTCAACTTGTTGGAGGTCTTGTTGACAACACGTTGGGCATTGAATAGCGTACTGCGTGTCGATTCGAGCAAGTCTGCTGTCAAGTTGCTGTCAATGCTGGCTACATTGTCTTCGTTCAAGTTGACATAGCCTTGATATTTGTATCTGTCATCATCTTTGTCTTTGGTAGTGTACTTGTCGCTCATCAGCACATAAAACATACCTGCCGGAGTAAAGCTCTCTGCTCCGCAAACCGCCAAAATGTAAATGAGCATCTGCACTCTGTCACCCATGATGATATTCTTTACACCAAAGTCAATGCTCGACTTGGACTTGTAGTCAATGACAAAGAACTGGTCTTGGTATGTGTCAATCCTGTCGATTACACCACGGATATTGAGTACACGATTGCCGCTGTCGATTTTGACAGGCGGATAGCTGTCATCGCCACCCATACCGAACGGCTTTTCGCATGCAAATGGCCTAAATGAAGTGCATTGCATCTTTTGGGTAAGCTTGAAAATCATAAAGCTTGCACGAGAGCAAATCTTTTGTTTCAAACTTTCACCGTCGTTGCGACTCATCAAAAGCTCTAGCTTGTCATCTTCCAATCTTATTTCTTCAAATATCTCTTCTACTCTTTTCTCTATCTCGAGTCTTTCCAAATCGCAACAATCAGGTCGCAAAAAATACTTCTCTGCAATAGCGTGGAGATATGTTCCGAGGTCGGATACTTCTAGCTTGGCGACTGCCCGCTTTTTGGCTTTGAGTACATAATCCATATAGTGCTTGAATGGGCAGTTGAAGTACTTTTCAAACTGGCTGGCACTGGTGTAACCGCCCTTCGCCCAAGTCAACTCATAGGTATTGTGGAGCTGATATTTGTCGGTCTGTTCTCCGCTGATTAAACAATCAACATATTCTTTGCCGTTTTGTTTGCAAGCTAAGCCATACAAACAATCCATAAGCTCTCGCTCTTCATCACCTAGGACAAGTCTGCCACTATTGATATGTTGGATAAGCTCCAAAAGCTCTTGCAAAATATTGCAATTGTTGGATATGTATCGAATTATTTGCTCTTTTTGCCATATTCTGCTCACCATAGGAACTGAGCGTATGGTCACATTGGACAAGTCTTGAATAAGCTCAATGGTCGTGCTTGGGTTTTGGTCACTCATCGAATTGTCTTTTAGCGGATAGGTAACCACCAACTTGTCAGTTGCTTGCAAAATGGTCATCAGGGTAGCAAGTTTTTGTCCACGATTGCGTGCTTTGACATCAGGCTCGACTATGACACCTTGCTTTGCCCAAGCACTCGATTCTCTGTCGGCGACAATTCCGTTGTCGGCAGATTGGGTAGGGAAAGTGCCTTCGACAGCTCCTACCACGAACATATACTTGGTGTTCTCGAATCTTGATGAGCTGGCCTCGCCTACAAAAACACTGTCAACATAAAGAGGCGTGGTGCTGATTTCGACACTGCTCATAGCACTGGTCAAAATGTCTAGAAAATCTTTGGGCGAGCAACTTACTCCGCCCATAATACTCTCGGCTTGGTCAAGGATTTTTTCTATCTTGGCATAACATTGACTGCTTACTTTGCTCTCTACACCCATTCCGCTAAGTTGCAAACTTTCGGTGAACTGGTCGCACTTTGATTGAATATTTTGGTTGGTCAAATAGTCACGAACACAACTTACTGCTTGCTCTATACGGCAAATAGGCTTGTCCAAACTAGATAGTGAAGATACGACAGCTTGTCTTATCTCTTCCGCCACCTGTTTTTCTTCATCACTGCCAAGCTCGAACTTGCTCAAAAATCGGCTGTATTCTATGCCATATCGCAAACAATAATTCTCGAATTGGCATACCTTGGAATAGTCGAATTGGAGCAATGTTTGTTTGGCATAATCCACCACTTCTTTTTGGGCATAGCGACTGGCAACACATCGAATAGCACTTACCAACAAGTTTGGCAAAGCTTGGCTCATAAGCGGTGACTTGATGTCGCAATAATAAGCTATACCAAAGTCACGGAAAATGTGATTGATGTCATCACAATAACCGCCAAAATCGCAACATACCACAGCAACATCTTTGTATCTTGCTTGCTTGGATTTGACAAGCTCGTTGATTTGTCTGGCAACGAATCTGATTTCTTCTTGGACAGTTGGTGCGTGATAGATTTCTATATGATTTCCACTGGACAACTCCTCCACTCTCTCACAAGCGAAAAGCTCGTCCCTAAGCATACAAAAATCATCTTTTAGCTGTGGTGAAAAGCTCTCTAAGTGAGCAATCATTCCCACTTCTTCGGTCATATTGACAAACTTGTCTACCAAAGAATTGGGATAAATAAATTCGTTCCTTGTATGTGAGCTGACTAGACAAGCATCAAAAGTCAACCCAACTTTCATCATCTCTTTTACAATATTCTGCTCGACTTTGCTAAGTGTGACAAAGTCCGACAAATAGATATGACAATCGGCAAGCTCGCTGGTCGGAATAAAATCACAAAAAGCTTCTAGTTTGCTGGTGCCATCTACATATTTTTGTTGGAGTTGCTCGACATATTTGCGATAAATAAGTGCAATATCTTTGGTCTTGACTGCCACTTTGAACGGCAACTCGCTCACAATCTTTTCGAGGTCTTCTACATGAACTCCGCTGTTGCGAATTTGGGAAATAGCCGCATAAACTTCTTCGGCAAAACCAACCAAACCTGCGGCTCTTTTGAAGCATACCAAATCTTGTTTGTTGTCTTCAATGACCTTGCGTAAAAGCATAATCTCCGACTGCTTGTCCAACAATCTGAGTGTTTTTCTGTCCAAAAATCTGTCCGCAAGCCTTGAAAAACTGGCAACTTCTAAGTCAAATGAGCCCCTAAGCCCCAAATACTCTAGGGCTTGCTTTTCGTAAGACATTGTAAATCTGTCTGGAACAATCAACAAATGCTTAGATTTGCCGTCAAACCTGCCTTTGATTTTGTCCAAAATAGGCTGTGGCGACAACACCGGTGTCAAAATTAGATTTATCATACATATATTTTACCAACTATTGTATAT
>CAMFVQ010000048.1 GCA_945992255.1 uncultured Clostridia bacterium | reverse complement strand
TGTTGCACTTCGCTTGACAATTTACTTATTTAGATAATTTACCAACAAAAAAATTATTTCTTTTGGTCTAAAAAAATAAGGACTAGTCTTATCTACCACACCCAAAACACCTTTTCTCAACTTAGAATTCTGATAAGCAATAGAGCTATCAACGACATACAAACCTGACAAATCCTCATTTTTACGATTTCTTTTTATGTCTTTCATATTGACAAACTACTTAAAATATTTTATAATTCAATTACCACGTCGGGTCATTATGCCTGAAGTCAAGGGGAGACCGCTTGACCAAGCGAAGTAGCAAAAGTGGTTGAAATTCTTCACCATCGAGTGATATGGGCTGTGAGGCTTCGCAGGAGAGGTTATGAAAGTAACCTCTTTTTTTGTTTTGATTTTGCAAAACTAACAAAAACGCCCCATATTGTATGGGCGTCCTATTTTTTGAATATATTATCACTGCACTTTTTTGAATATAATATCACTGCGAGCATTGCCACCCTTGTGGCTCTCTCGTGTGACTTGCCAGCCATTGATTTTTTTCGAGTTATATGTATAAGTGTCAGTCCACAGATTGGCATTACAATCCAGCACAATGCGGTATTCGGACTTTTTGCCATACAACTCTTCCATGTGAAGCGACAAGTATTCTATTGTCTTTTTCAAGTCGTTACTATTCTTTGTCACCATGTCCACAATTTCGCCGTTTTCGGTGACATACCAAGTGTTGGCATACACATTGTAGTTGGTGTCGCCTGCATAATAGTCACCTGCAATATTGCGGTTGTCTTGGACGTGATCATCATCGGGACCAGAAATTGGAGTGGTCATAAACAGATATTCTTCCACATGTTTTTCTTTCTTGGTGCTAGAGTTGCCATAGCTTGCCCAAGTCGCATCGCAAATATACCAAAAATCACCTATCTTGACCTTGTTCCAAGCGTGTCCTACGCTCTTTTTGGTCGTTGGATTGACCGAACCACCCAAAATTTTATAGCACTCAATGCCCTCTATGCGGCACAAAATGCTGAATGCAATCGCTATACCATTGCACACCGCCACACCATCATCAAACACGCCCTCGGCATAGAAGCTATTGTTGCCAGTGACCTTTATGTTGTCATACGGTTTATTGCCTGATACACTATTTGCCAAATCGTGGTCATACACGACATTGTTGCTCAGCCAATCATAAATTGCGTGGACTTTCTCGAAGTCGTCCATATTGTCATCAATGATAATTCTAAGCACTTCTTTGGCTTTGTTGTAAATCCTGTCCGCATTGCTACCCTCGACAGGTGTAGGGCGGTATCCTCGCTCCATAGCCATATACATCTCGAAGGTAGTACTCATCGATGCGGTTTGGTCGATTTTGTTTATCTTAAAATCATCATAGCCCACAGGTCGGCCTTTGCCATAGTGACCTACATTGCCTACATATTCGCCATATGATTGAGTAGATGTTTTGTTGGTTGGCTCGGTGGACATATTGAGTTTTAGCAAAATTGTAAATTCCGCACTGCCTTCAAAATGTGTTGTGGCGAATTGAGCACTGAGCGCTTCCGGAAAACTTTTGATTACTTCATTGATAGTGTTGGTAGCATTATCAGGCACATTGCCTTCAAAATTGAAATATATATCAGCTTTTTTGTAGTTCGCATATTCTTGCTCGCTTTCTGAAGACGGCACATAATTATCAAACTCTTCAAAGTGCATAATAAAATACCACATAAAGTCTTTAAGTTCTTCTTTGGAAGTCAAATAATAGTTGTTGGTCTTGCCCAAAAACTCATAGGTCTTTGCCAAATACTTTTGTTCTGTCGCATTGGTTGGGTCCACATACATTGTATGCACGCTACTGCTTACGTTCAGCCTGTCTGCAAAAGTTGTCACCATATAGGTGTCGCCCTTGCCAACAAGACCGGTTGCATCGAAAGTTGTACCCTCGAAAAGCGTTGGGTGCGTGTCGCTAGAATACACTTGGTCATTGATAGTCACTTGGTGTTTGGTTGGATTGGCAACATCGTCTTTCCAAGTGATATAGATATTTGGATAACAGCTGTCCGCATCAAGCTGAACGTCATACGGCTTGAGTATTCCATTCACGACAACATTCAGCACAGTGCTGCTCGATCCTCGGTTGGTATAAATCTGCAATTTATGCTTGCCAACCGAAAGATTTTGCAAGACTTGATTGTCTCTGATCGAAATAACCGGTTCTTGGGTACTGTAAGTAATTGACTCGGAAGGAATTGGCTTGTCGTCAACGCAAACAGCTTTGACCAAATCATGGGATTTTGCCATATCTTTCAACCTGACAACCATCGTATAAGGCGAAATTATAGTCGCAGCCGCTTTGGTATAAGTCACCTCGCCACCCTCTATCTCATAAGGCAAATATTGGACAAAATTGAGATAGCATACCGCTTCTCTCTCCGAGTTGTCATGCACTCTGAGGGCAATCTTTGCGCCATAGGTAAATTGGGACAGGAAAGACTTGTCGATGACAATTCTCTTGTTTTCGCTGTCGATAGTGTATTTGCTGTCAGTCAATGCTTTGACCGCCAAGCGTTCTATACTTATATTATCTGCATAGCTAAGCACCAAATCCGCATTGGAGCCAACTTGATAATACCACTCTGTTTCGACCACCAAATTGCCGTTTTCATCAAGGTAAATATCCTTGCCTGTGCCTTGTGGTTGGTTAGGCTTTGGCTGTTCGGGCTGTGGTGTATTTGGTTCAGGTTTTGTCGGCTCGGTTGGTTGAGTCGTATTGGGATTGGTTGGGCTTGGTATTTGAAAACTGACACTAGCGGTTTTGCTGATAGCCTTGCTGTCACCTGAGTTGGCATAAACTTTGGCGATATAAGCACCTGCCGCCATTCCTCTACAGCTGTAAGATAATGTAGAAACATTGGCAGAAATCAATTCGATATTGTTGCTAGCATTGAAAATAGTCACTCTGTACGATCCCGCACCTGCCACTTCACTCCAAGACAAAGTTTGCCTGTCGCTGTCATATTGCAAATCAAGTGTTGCCAAATTTTGACTGGTCGGCGGTGTGAACACACAAGCAGTCAAACTCAACAACATGATGACTAACAACAAAATGCTAACATACTTCTTCATATTATCATTTTAACATAATATTTTGGCTATTACAATTATTTTTTAACAACGGCTATATATCGTGCATACCTGCCAATTCGTTTTTTTTAGATGACAAATTCTTCTCGCCCTTGCAAAATGCCAAAAATAAAATGTCCACATTTATCTTAGCTTTGCTCCATATACTTGCCAAAATCGCCCTTGCAAAATATGCCAAAAACTCGATACATATCAAAAAAAGACACACCTAAGTGTGCCTTTTGATAAGAATTGTTATCAATTATTCTTCATCCGATTGGATATCTTCGGCAGCTTGTTGAGCCCTTTGCTCTGCCTCAGCTTCGATAACTTCTTGTTGGGTAGATGCCTTTGGCTTGATATTGGCAATGTCTTCACCGCTCAAAAAGTCTTTGACTTCATTGAGAGCAACAGCAGTACGAACAACCGTGTCGAGTGCAGCAATTTTGTCTGCAGCGAGTGGCTCGTTTGGATATTTCTTGAACATATATTTCAAGATGATTGGAGTCAATATAGATGATGCAACGATGAGCAAAATGATTGCTGGGAAGTATTGAGATTGGATAAGTCCGAGCTTTTCGCCAGTCTGCGCGACAATCAAACATACCTCGCCTCTTACCATCATACCTACGCCCACTTTTACGCATTGGTTTGGAGCATATCTGCACACAGCAGCACCCACGCCACAACCAACCAGTTTGGCAACCATACCGCCGATGATGAACGCCAAGCTGAACAAAACAAGTGTACCATTTAGGTTTTCGAGCAAGGCGTCGTAAGGCAAACAAATACCAATGTTGGCAAAGAATATTGGCGAGAAAATCATATATGCACTGATATCAATACGACGCTCGACATACTCTGTTTCGCTCATATTTGACAGCATCATACCTGCAAGGAATGAGCCTGTGATAGCCGCAACACCGAACATTTCTTCTGCAGCCCAAGCATATAGGAAGCATAGGATAAGTCCAAAAGCCGACAATCTACGAGTATGTGGGAACTTTTTGCTGAGTTGTTTGAAAATGAAGTGCATCAAGAAGCCGAACGCAATGCCAATCACAAAGAACAACAACACATTTAGAAGTACCGCAACACCGGCAAGTTTGTGAATATCTCCGCCGAATGCCTTGACAAGTTTTACACCCAAAGTTTTTGGGTCGGTTGATGCAGTAAAGAATGCCAAAATGACAATGCCGATGATATCATCAAGCACGGCAGCCGTAACGATAGAAGCACCAACTTTGCCGTGAAGCACGCCAAGCTCTTTGAGGCAAGCAACTGTGATACCTACAGAAGTTGCAGTCAAAATAACACCAAAGAACCATCTCTCTTTGGTCGCAATATCAGGTATAATCCAAGACACGCCAAAGCCCACGAGAAGTGGCACAATAACGCCAAGTGAAGTAATCAAAATTGATGCAACACCATTTTTCTTGATTTCTTTGAAGTTGGTCACCATACCAGCAGAAAACATAATAAGATTGACACCAATGATCGCAAAAACGGTAAGCTCCTTAGAGCCTTTGACAAGTCCAGTCGCACCCAAAAGAATACCTGCAAGCAAAAAACCTAGCACTTGAGGTAGACCAATTTTCTTCATAATGATACCGAAAATTTTGGTTGTGAACAATATTGTTGCCAAAACTAGAAAAAATTTGTAATCCATATCTAGTACCCTCCCTTTTTTATCGCATACATTATAGTCTTTATGCCGAAAAGTGTCAAACAATTGTAGCTCTTATCCAATCTTTTTTTTTGTAAAATTATACAAAAAAAGATTGCATTGTTTTGCAACCTTTTTGTCATATTTTCGTGATGATTTCAAGCATTTTTGTCATATATATTTGCCTTGTTCCGCCCCACCTTATCGGGCAGTTTTGAATATCGTCTCTGTTATCTTTTGCGTTTTTTCGATACACTATCGGCTATGAGCGCTACCACAAAGCCTACCAATGCCACGGCAGGAATAATCGCAATATACCAATAGTTGAACTCTTGTTTGACTGCATTTGGTCGTGGCGCTGAGATGACAGTAAAATAGTCAATGTTGATTTTGTCATCTTTGACAGGCACAATCTTGATAGTGTGAGCGCCCACCTTGCCAAAGTCCATATAGAAAACCTTTTGTCCACACATAGCTGTCTGACTGCCAAGGTCTACGATAACAGGGTCTTTGTTGTCGATATAAATCTTTGCCACACCGAACTGCTTGTCCTTGGTCGCATAAACGGAAATCATACTGCCATAGAAGTTGTACTCTATCGCACAATTGGGGTCAAGGTTGCTTGTCACACAGCCATTGATTGCCGAATATTTGTTGATATTTTCCCATTCGCCTTGGTACGAAATGCTAGTGCTAGTATTTGGTACGATACGGCTCTCTTGCATAATCTTGCCCATAGCAATCTGTGACAATCCGCACACAAAATCTTGCTCTTTGGTCAAGGTAACTCTCAGATAACGAGTGTTGACAGGCTCATCGAGCAGACAATAATTCTCGACATTCTCGATTTGTTTTTCGCCGACTTGCTTAAAATTCACATTGTCGTTGCTCACTTCCAACTTGGCTTTTACGCCCAACATATCCACCTTGGTGCCAAGGAAAATATATTCTATGACAAAGTTGGATTGCATATCTATCACCAATTGGAACTCCTTAGCCGCCTCCTTGCTCTCAAAATATGTTGCATTGTTGTTGTCGAACAAGTTGGTTACACTGGTGTTTTCTGCTGGCTCAGGATATTCTTTTAGCACCCATTTTCCTGACAAATAATTGTCATAGTCTTTTTGATGTACATTAAAATACTCTATATCGATGACAGGGCTATCATACTGAACTGCCTGTTTGCGGTACATATCATTGTAGACAATATACTCTTGACCCAAGTTGACAATATTGCCATCTTTGGTCTTGATGCCAAGCTTTGCCCAACCTGCACCCTGTGTAGAGAGGTCATAAATCTCATACGCATAAATCTTGTCTTTGTCAAGTTCTACCTCATACTTCAATTCTTCTGTGTAGTCGCTGACTGTCAAGATATTGTTGAACATCTCGAACATATACTCGCTCACACCGAACTTGACTTTTACAAGACCTTTGGATTTTAGATAAAATGTATATTTTCCGCTCTCTTTAACTTGCAAACTGCCCTTGCTGGTCGAGAAAGAATATTTTGTTTCATCTTCCTCTTCTTGCTTTTCAATTTCCGCAAACGGCAAACTGCTGGTATAGCTTGGCGTCATATCTTTGATACCTTTGATTGCGCTGTCTACATTACGGAAAGATACATTGTTGTACACGCTGTAAGATGACACATTGATGTCCACCAAAATATTGCCATATAGCTTGGCTTTGTGTTCGCCATTGGAAAGATTTAGCACGAATTTATCTTTCAATCTGTCTTTGCTTGGACTATAATTCCACTTATATGTATCGACTTTTTGCCAACCTGAGCCTTCAATGCTGTCGATATTCCACCCCTCCAAAGGTGACACGATAGCATTCTCGAAATCGAACTCTTTGACATTGCCCATAGGACACACAACACCTGTTTGCAAATTTTCACTACCGCCCACGGTAAGCTTTGTTTGGACAGGAATATACATAGGTTTGTCTGCCATAGCTTGCTTTGTTTGGCCTGAGATATTCATGCCAAGTAGCTCGCAAAAATAAGACAAATCGCTCTTCAAAATGTTGCTTATATCGATGATATAGCTGTCGAAAATCTCTTTTTTCTCTATGTTTTGTTTTTGGGCAGTGTACTTATATTGCTCCAAAACTTTGATAGTTTCATCAGCCCCAAAGCTGTGCAAAAGTGTATCGAAAAATGCCAAAACTTGATTGTCGCCAGTTGGTTTTTCTGAGAGCAAACTCTCGAGTTGTCCTGCTGCATTGGCAATAGAATTGCTCTCTCCCTCAACTACGTTGTCGGTCATGATAATGTATGTCAAATGCGACAAAATCTTACCAAGATTGCCATTTATAAATCCGTCTTTGTATCCATCGGCTCTGTGCGCTTGCATTTCACCCAACCAACCTAGCAACTTCTTGCCACCACCTGCAACAAGATTGTCATAATCTAGTATACCTTGGAAGTCTTTGGTGGTCAACTTGATGTACTTTTGGGTTGCATTCCAAGTACTGCTAGTGTAAGCGTCTGACACATAAATGATGATTGGGGACAAGTCACCGCTCACGAATCCAAGGTCGGTCACTCTGTCCATAATTTCGACAGCCGAACGCCACCACCTAAGGCTCTTGTCCAAGTCTTTTACGCCTCCTAGCAGTTCGCTAGGCAAAATAAAACGAGCGTTGGCACAATCTAGTGTCGCAAAACCACCGCTTGTAGTCGCTATATTGTGTTTGTCTACCCCCAATCGATAGTACGGCATAGACACACAGCCTGATATCTTGATCTCGAAAGCTTTACTCTCTACCACCGCAGAATCTACACGAATATCCACACGACCGCCTTGTGCGGAAGTGAATTGAGTACGCATTTGGTTGAGCGGAACGATAGTTTCATCGCTTTGCTGAGAGTTGATGACGATTTTGTGCATTTGTTGGGCTGTTTCGGACGAAATAGTCACTGTCATTGTTTCGCCTGCAGGCAAATACAAGCCTGTAAAATGCAAGCCTTTGACAGTGTTGTCCACGTACATAAGTTGGTCTACTCTTGCTTTGTCCTTGAATTGACTAGCACCTGTTGGCACATTGTAAGTACCCACAATACTGATGCCGTCAGCATATCGACCCTCGACTTTGTCATTGTAATAGAGATTGGTCTCAGAATTGCCGCAAGCAACAATGGTAAGTGCAACACATACCATCATCACGACGCATAACAAAATTTTGACAAGTCTATTTGGTTTCATAGAATTATTGTATCATAAAGTATTTAGTTAGACAACAAAATTTTTGTCAACTCTTCTTAATTTAGATAAGGCTTGAGGCTGCACTTTGGACAAATATTTAACTTGTGGGGCAGATTGTTGTCAGCAAAATTGTTGCAAAAAAGAAAGGGCGACTTTTGGTCGCCCTTTGATTGTGATTTTCACTTTGCGATTTAGTACACTAGGTCAATCATACCTACATTGCCATCTGTTCTTCTGTAAACGATGTTTACCATACCATTCTTCTCATTGACGAATGCGAAAAAGTCGTGGTCAACAAGTTCCATTTCGGCAATAGCTTCTTCGACAGATATCTTTTTAAGCTCGAAAGATTTTGTTTTAACAAGCTCTTTTTCTTTTGCTTTTGGCAATTCGTACAAGCTGTCTGCTTCCAAAGCACTCTTTCTCATGCGGTCGAGTTTGGTGCGGTACTTACGAATTTGTCCCTCAATCTTAGGCAAAGCTATATCAATGTTGTTGTACATATTGTCAGACATAACCTCACTTCTGACAATGTTGCCACCAAAGAAAATAGTAATTTCCATAACATACTTGTCTTTACCGTCTTGCTTCAGCATAATCTTTGCAAGAGCTTCATCATCAAAATATCTAGAAAATTTTTCGAGTTTGTCATTGATGATGTCTTTGATGTGGTCGCTAACTTTGTAATTCTTCGCTACGATTTCTACTCTCATAGTCTGCCTCCTTATCGTTGAATGCCACTACATGAAGCACCAACCTTTTGTACCTAGATTATACCATATCAACTATAGGTTTTCAAGGGGGGGGTTAACAATTATTTACGATTTTTTTGCAAAAGTCAATTTGTCCTCTTCCCTATCAACCACAATAGTGTCGCCAATACCGAACTCACCTTTCAAGATACGCTCAGACAACTCGTCTTCCACCATTTTTTGGACAGCTCTTTTGAGTGGTCTTGCGCCGTATTTGGTGTCAGTACCTTTCTCGATAATCAACTCTTTGGCACTGTCAGACACTTCGAGGTTGTAGCCAGTTTCGGCAAGTCTTTGCACAAGGTTGTCGATGATAATTCCTGCAATGCTGTTCATATTGTCCTTTTCGAGGGCGTGGAATATCACAATGTCATCGATACGATTGATAAACTCTGGACGCATATGTCTTCTGAGAGCCTCCATTTGACGCTCTCTCATATCCTCATAAGCCTTGTCGCTGTCTGAGCCACCAAAGCCTAGAGTAGACTTCTTGATTTCTTCAGCACCAATGTTGGAAGTCATGATGATGATAGTATTCTTGAAACTTACCACTCTGCCGTGAGAATCGGTAAGTCTGCCATCGTCCAAAATTTGGAGCAAAATGTTGAATACATCTGGGTGTGCTTTTTCGATTTCATCGAACAATACGACTGAGTATGGTTTTCTTCTTACCTTTTCGGTGAGTTGTCCACCCTCATCAAAGCCTACATAGCCAGGAGCAGAACCAATGAGTTTGGATACGTTCATTTTGTCCATGTACTCACTCATATCCACTCTTATCATCAAGTTTTCATCACCGAACATTGCCTCTGCCAAAGCTTTGGACAACTCGGTTTTACCTACACCGGTAGGTCCTAGGAAAATGAATGAACCGATTGGTCTATTTGGGTCTTTGATACCCACTCTTGCACGCCTTACAGCTCTTGCGACTGCCTCGACAGCCTCATCTTGTCCTACCACTCTCTTGCGGAGAATGTTCTCGAGGTCAAGCAACTTTTCCGACTCGCTTTGGGTAAGTTTGACTACAGGAATGCCTGTCCAAGATGCCACAATATCCGCAATCTCACTCTCGCCGATAGACAATTCTTGGTCTGTTTGACTACATTGCCACTCGGTCTTCTTTTGGGTCAACTCTTCGTTAAGTTTGTTGATTTCTTGTTGCAATTCATTGCACTTTAGATAGTCGGTATCCATTTTGTTGGCACAATGGAGTTGGGCATCAAGCTCTACTTTGAGCCTTGAGATTTTATCTTCAATTTCTTTGACTTCGTGAGGAGCAACATTGGCACCAATCTTTTTACGAGAAGCCGCCTCATCTATCAAGTCAATAGCCTTATCAGGCAAAAATCTGTCGCTGATATATCTATCCGAAAGTTCAGCAGCTGCGGTGATTGCCTCATCGGTAATCTTGACTTGGTGGTGTTGTTCATACTTTTCTCTCAATCCTTTGAGAATCAAGATTGTATCTTCGACTGTTGGTGGGTCAACCATAATAGGTTGGAATCTTCTCTCCAATGCGCTGTCCTTTTCGATATATTTTCTATATTCTTCCAAGGTAGTAGCACCCACTGTTTGGAGTTCGCCACGTGCAAGTTGTGGTTTCAAGATGTTGGCAGCATCCATATTGCCATCACCTGTCGAGCCTGCACCTACGATTGTGTGAATCTCATCAATGAACAAGATTGTGTTGCCGTCCTTTTTGAGAGCATTGATAGCGTTTTTTAGTCGCTCTTCGAACTCGCCTCTGTACTTTGTACCGGCAAGCAAACTAGCCATATCAAGGCTGTAAACTTTTTTGTTCTTCAACATTTCAGGCACTTCACCATTGACAATAGCTTGGGCAAGTCCTTCGACAATCGCACTCTTACCTACACCAGGCTCACCAATAAGCACTGGATTGTTCTTGGTACGACGTGACAAGATTTGGATAATTCTCTCTATCTCTTTGCTACGACCAATCACTGGGTCGAGTTTGCCTTGTTTAGCCTTGGCAGTGAGGTCCGTGCAGAAGCTCTCCAACTCTTTACCGCCGTTGCCTTCTTCGCCGTTTTCCTCATAGCTACCGCCATATTCTCCATTTGTTTTGCCCACTCTGTTGGATATGGATTTTATCAATTTGTTTTTCAATCCCATCATATCCACACCAAGTGCATGCAATCCCTTGTAAGCATAAGATGAGCTGTCGAATATCACTGCATAGAGCAAAATATCCGATGTTATATCACTGCCCATTTTGCTCGCAAGTTCACGAGCATTGGCGATTGTATTTTGGGTTCTTTGAGTCAAAGAAACACTACCTTGTGTATTGCTTCTTTCGATGAACATATCCACTTGACTTTCATCAAGTCCATATTCTTCAAGCACTTTGTTTGCATAACAATCCTTGCAAGCAAGCATACCGCAAACAATGTGTTCTGTTCCTAGCAAGCCTCCGCTTACCATTGCATATTCTCTAGCCTTGTCCATAACTTGGCTACATTCATTACTAAATCCTTGCATATTTTTGTCCTCCTTATTCCAATATTTTCTTTATCAACGCACTTCTCGTAACATCTCTGCCCTCAGCATTGAGCTTTTTGCCTGCTAGCGAACAAAGCATTGCAGGTTGGCTGAGTACGATAAGTTGGTTGAGTCTGTCAAAGTCTGCTGTGATATATCCCTCTATCACACCCAGTTTGACCAATGCCAATTTTTCCATAAATTCCTTAGATGATATTTTGCAAGCATATTTCAACACTCCATAGGCACGCATAATTTCATCCTTGAAGTCCATACCTTTATTTTTGACAAGATTGCTTCTGGCAATCCTTTCTGCCTCGACAAGTTTTGTAACCAAAATATCCATTTTGTTGAGTATTTCTTGTTCGCTTGAACCTATTGCGGCTTGGTTGGATATTTGATACATAAAGCCCTCTGCTTCACTGCCTTCGCCATATACACCACGAGTGGTAAATCCCAATTCTTTGTACTTAGAAATGAATGTCCACACACCGCCTGTCATAGTCAAACAAGGCAAAAACAACATCACCGATGCACGCATACCTGCGCCCATATTTGTTGGACACGTATTGAGATATCCGTATTTTTCATCATGAGCTATATCCAACTTTTGAGCAAGTTTTCTATCCACTTTCTTAATGTTGTCATAGGCTTGTTGCAATCCATATCCTTGCACAAAACATTGCTCTCTGATATGGTCCTCTTCGTTGAGCATAACAGATATATCTTCGGTATCACTCACAATGACTGCGCCATATTTGCTATCTAGCAAGTCTGGGCTTATCAAGTGCTTTTCTACCAAAGTTTGTCCTGTCATCTCGTCCAACTTGTCCATTGCATAGAACTTGGATTTGAACAACTCATCACAAGCCTTCTTTACTCCATCATACAACACAGAATAAATCTCTTCTTCGCCACTCAATTTGTGAGGAAACGGCAAGTTGCGAATATTTCTAGCCAGTCTTATTCTTGTCGAAACAACGACATCTTTCATATCTTTTCTGTTTTTCATTTATTCTCTCCTTGCTCTAGTTGCATAATTTCTTGTTTGAGTTGATATGCCTTCATATAGTCTTGACTTTGCACTGCCTTGTCAAGCTCTTCTTTGAGGAGTTCAACTTTTGACTTTGGTTTGTTTTTTTCTTGAACTTTCATCTCAGACTTGTCTATACCGCTGTAAGTTTTTCCGCCAAGTCTGCTGACGTATCTGTCGGCAATGTCTGCGAAAGTCTTATAACACTCGCTACAACCAAACTTGTAGTTTTCTAGCACATCTTTTTCGGTTGTGCCACACTTGCATACCCTTTGTTTGTTGGGCATCAATGCTTGGTCGAACACATTCTCACCGAAAAACTTTCCTGCAAAATCATCATCAAAAATATCTGAGAAAATATTGCCTGTCTGCAACTTTTTCGCACATTCGCTGCACACATGCCTTTCGGTTGTCACTCCATTGATATTTGTTTTTATAAAAACTGTTGCAGGTCTTTTGCCACACATTTCACAATTTTGCATTATTCGTTGTCCTCCTTGATAAGTCCGATAAGAATTTCCGAAAAAATATTCTTTCTCAATCGGTTGTTGTCCACTGGAGAATTGAGTGCCTTGTTGCTGATTGCACATTTGATAATATGCGCTTGCTTCTTGTCCACGAACCCTTCTCTCAGCAATCTATCTAGCATATTGCTAGCTTTTTGGTACGTAAGTTGTTCCATTTTCCCCACTTCATCAAGAATATGCACGAGCAAATCATCTTTTTCGCATATTCTCACCAAAGTGACGAATCCGCCCCCTCCACGCTTTGATTCTATGATATAGCCCTTGTCAATATTAAATCTTGTGGCAAGCACATAATTTATTTGACTTGGTGCGACAGCAAAATAATTGGCAAGCTCGTTCCTTGACAACTGCAAGCTGTCATCATCGCCTATCACCGACAATATAAATTCCTCTATTGTATCTGATATATTTGCCATACTTTACTCCTTTTGATGATTGTTTTGTTGAGGCTTTCAATAGTTTGACTATCTTTGACCTTTGACTTTATTATATCACTTTTATACCCATTGTCAATACTTTTATGCAATTTTTTGTGTAAAGATATTATAACAAAAAACTTAAAAAATCTCTTCAAAATCAGCTTTTTATAAAGCTTATATTTCATATAATATATATTTCTCTATCACCACTTCACGCCTATATCTCAACCTAATTTACTACTACCCAGTACCCACACTCACCACTTCGCTCTGACCACTACACACTCACCGCTTCACACTCCACTCTCCTCACTTCACACTACGCTCTCAACACTCAACACTTCACACTCACAACTCCACTCACCGTTTCACACCCACACTCACCACTTCGCTCTGACCACTACACACTCACCACTCCACTCTCAACACTCACCACTCCACACTCACCACTCCACACTCAACACTCACCACTCCACACTTCACTCAATACAACAAAATATTATATAATTTCGCCTTTTTGCCCATACATATTGATTTTTTGTTTCATTTGTATTATAATTAACAATATAAAAATTCTAGGAGTGCTTATGCAAAAAGTAACCAAAGTAGTCATACCTGCAGCTGGATTTGGCACACGCTTTCTACCAGCTACCAAGTCACTGCCAAAAGAGATGTTCCCTATCGTGGATACTCCTACACTTCAATATGTTGTAGAAGAAGCGGTGGATAGCGGTATTACTGATATTCTTATTATCCTTGGCAAGAACAAAAAATGTATAGAAGACCATTTCGACTATGCTGTCGAATTGGAAGAATTGCTCAAAAAAGCAGGCAAAGGCGCAAGCGTAAAAGTGGTGAGAGATATTGCAGACATGGCGAATTTCTACTATGTCCGCCAAAAGGAGATGAAAGGCTCTGGACACGCCATACTCCAAGCCGAAGCTTTTGTAGGCAACGAACCATTTGGTGTGATTTTTGGCGATGATGTCGTTTACAATCCATCTGCCCCTGCTCTATCTCAGCTCATCAAAGCTTACGAAACAACAGGCAAAACTATCGTTGGTTGCCAAAATGTACCAAGAGAAGAAGCTGTAAAATATGGCATTGTCCAACCGGGATTGGTCAAAGGAAGATATGCAGAACTAAAAGGCTTTGTAGAAAAACCACCAATCGACAAGCTCCCATCTACCCTAGCAAGTATGGGCAGATATGTGCTTACACCAGACATTTTCGATGCTATCCGTGACACCAAACCAAGTCCAAGTGGCGAGATTTACCTCACTGACGCAATCTTGAAAGTTGCCAACGCAAACGGCGCATATTCTTATGATTTCGAAGGCAAACGCTATGATGTAGGTGACAAAGTTGGCTATATCCAAGCATCTATCGAATATGGACTGAGAGATGACAGCATCAACGAAAAGTTGAAAAATTATATCAAAGAATTGTCCAAAACACTCTAAACAAACACCCACCTATCTAGGTGGGTATTTCTTTGTTTTGTATATTTTTTACTATTATTTTATATTATTTTTCTTAGTTTTTTTCTCTTCTTCTTTTATTGCAAGCTTTTTTTGTTTTATGTTGGCGATTTTTTCTTATATTTTTGTATTTCTTCGAATGTCAACCAATTTTTGTTTTCTGGGTTGACATTTTGTCTTTCTTCGATTGTCAACCAATTTTTATTTTTTCGGTTGACATTCCAAAAGTGCTTAGTATGTTGATTGATTTTTTGCTTTATTTTATTTTTTTATTCCCCTATTTTCCTCAAAATTTTGTTATTTTTGCTGTTTTTTGATTTCTATTTTGTTAGATTTTTGCTCTTTTTTTGCACAATTTTTGCAAATGTTATGTTGTTTTTTTAGCTGTTTTTTGCACAATTTTTGCGACTTTTTTCGTACATTTTTCGTTGTTTTTTGTGCAATTTTTGCAACTTTTTTATTAGTTTTTCTTACATATTTGTATGATAATGTCTTGCCTTATTTTTTGAAAGGCAAAAAGTCACTATCTTTTAGGTCGTGGCATATATATGGTTGACTCATCACCCTTGCGGATTGTATGACATCATAGCCATACTTTTTTCTTAATTCATCTATGCTCTTATCCAATCGAGAATGTTTGTCGTCACTTGGCATGTCGAACAATGATATTTGGGCGGATTGTTGCTCTTTTTCTCTCAGATCAAAGGTCGAAACAGACAACGCTCGGATTGGCAAAGCACGCACATTGATTGCCAAAAACAGCTCGAGTGCTGCATCTCTTATCTCGCTGGCGGTCGAGGTCGTGATGTCCATTTTGACTTGTTTGCCCACACCTGTCAAATCATTGTAGCGTATCCCCACACCTATGCCTGCCGCACAAAAATTGTATCTACGCATACGCACTGCCACCATTTCACTGAGAGCTGTCAAGACTGCCGACACTTGGTCTATGCTCTCTATATCTTGGGGAAGTGTGGTAGAATTGCCTATACTCTTAGGAATATGCGGTTGGTAGTACAATCTGACTTCTTCATCGCTTATGCCGTTGGCATTGTCATACATTTTTTGTCCATTGACTCCGAATTTTGTGCGGAGCAATTCTACATTGGTATTCGCCAAATCGCCTATGGTATTGATACCCATTGACTGCAATTTTGCATAAGTCCGCCTTCCTATCATAATCATATCATTGGCAGGCAAACTCCACACTTTTTGTTTGTAATTGCTAGGCGATATGACAGTCGTTGCATCAGGTTTTTTCATATCCGAGCCAAGTTTGGCAAACACTTTGGTAAATGACACACCTACGGATATGGTGAGTCCTAGCTCCTCTTTTACTCTTTGTCTGAGTTCTTCGGCTATGGCTTGACCGCTACCAAAAAGTCTGAGCGAGTGGGTCACATCGAGCCAACACTCATCTATGCCAAACGGCTCTACTCTGTCGGTATATTGGGTATAAAGATTGAACAACTTGTCCGAATATTTGACATACTCTTCGTACTGCGGTGCTACCACAACAAGCTCTGGGCATTTTTGTTTGGCTTGCCAAATAACATCGCCTGTCTTGATGCCCATTTCTTTTGCTTTTTGATTTTTTGCCAAAACTATGCCGTGTCGTTTGGTTGGGTCACCACACACGGCTACATATTTGCCTTGCAAACTCTTGTCGAGCGTGCAGGCAACACTGGCATAAAAATTGTTGGCATCACAATGCAATATCCGTTTCATATCAATATAATATCACATATTCCACAGAAAAGCAAACATTTGTTCGTTTATTTGTGTAAAATTAGGAAGGCATTGACTGCCTCCCTAGAATTTCGTTTGGATACCCAATCTATTCTGGCTATTTGCAAGTATAGACTGAGATAAAATAGATTGTAACCGCCTAAGCTAAATTATCAAATTAGAGCTTGGATACCAATCTGATATAGAATTCGGTTGCTTTCTTGATTGTTTCCACTGGAATACGCTCATCGTTGCCGTGAATTGTTGATCTCTCTTCTTTGGTGAGAGCCATAGCTGAAAAACGATATACTCTGTCTGAGATTTCGCCATAGTGACGAGAGTCAGAACATTGTACCATCAAGTATGGAGCAACGATAGCATCACGCCATGTTGAAGCAACTGCACTCTTTAGTTTTTCGTATTCTGCATTGTCAGTGTCAGAGATAACTGATGGGTTCATACCGCCAAGAATCTCTACATTGATGTCTGGATCAGCGATTGTGTTGACAATTCTGTCTTTTGCGGACTCCATTGTGTCGCCTGCGATAAGTCTAAGGTTGGCACACATAGAAGCATTTGGAGGCAAAACGTTGATACCTACACTGCCGCTTGCTTGGGTAAATGCAACAGTTGTACGGAGTAGTGCGTTGATTTCGCCACCGCTCTTTTTGCACAAAGAGTTGAGTACGCCCTTGAACAACCAAAGATTGGCAAATACCATACGATAAGCAAAGCTAGAATATCTGCCCAAAGTGTCGAACATATCTTGAGCAGGCTTGGTGATACGAAAATCGAATGGGTGTTCTTCCATTTTTACACAAGCTTGGGAAAGTTTGCCAAGTGAAGTTCTTGGAGGTGGAGCTGAAGCATGTCCGCCTGCACCCTTGATTTCGAGTTTTACATTGAGCATACCCTTTTCGGCAATACCAATCAAAGCACAAGGCTCGTGTACACCTGGGAATACGTCTTCTACAACTGCACCGCCCTCATCTACTACCAAAGCTGGTTTTACACCGTTTGCCTTGAAGTATTCTACGATAGAAGGAGCGCCATTTCCGTTGATTTCTTCATCGCCACCAAAAGCCAAATATAGGTCATTCTCTGGCACAAAGCCTTTGGATATGAGATGTTCTACCGCATTGATTGCACCATTCAAAGTAATCTTGGTGTCGAGTGTGCCTCTGCCCCACAAATATCCATCTTCGATGATACCTTCAAAAGCAGGTTTGCTCCAACCCTCTTCGCTCACTGGAACAACGTCATAGTGTGCCATCAAAACGGTTGGCTTGTCTGAGCTTTTTCCGCTCCATTTCAAAAGAATTGCTCTGCCTTTGGTTGGGATTCTCTCACAAGTTTTGTGAGTCAAAGGGAATGTTTCGGCAAGAGTTTTTTCGAACTTGTCGAATTCTGCCTTGTCTTCCTTAGAAGAATCATAGTAAGAGATAGTCTTGCATCTTACCAACTTTTGCAATGAGTCAACAGACTTGTCTGCATCATAGTCAATATCTTCCTCATCCTTTTTGGGTTGGGCAAGTGGCTTGAACATAATTGTGCGAGTAAGCACAACAGCTACAAGTGCAACAACGGCTATAGCCAAAAATATTAGTAAAATTTTCCACCACATATTTTTTCTCCTTTTTTTGATTATTTGTTTTCCGAATTGTCCTCGGTATTTTGGTCTGCATTTTGGTTGCAATTGGCGATTGCTTCATCTACAACAGCTGGGTCAGTGTTGACAGTAGCAGCTTTTGGACCACCCTTTTCGCCAAGCACACCTTTGTTGTACAAAATTCTGGTAACAACAATAGTGAAGATAGCAGATACTGGAACCATAATGCCCACAGTGCCTGCATTGAGCGCTGGAATCGAGATGAATAGAATAAGCATCAAAATGATTGGTGCGACAGCAATCTTCCAATTCTTGGCGATGAATACAACGCCTAGTCCACCAAAAAGCGCTGGTAACATTTGTTTGAATGCTGGGTCGAGCTTTGGTGAACCCAAGATAGGACGAAGTGGCACGATGAGAATAACTCCCAAACAAATAACCAAAGTGGTAACAATGCTGGATACCGCAATAGAGATTGTGGAGATAATCTCGCCCTCTTCGCTAGTTACTTCATAACCGCTTTGAGCCAAAGCATTGAGCGCACATGGCAACTTCAAGTTGGAAATGTTGCCTGTTACGAAAGATAGATAACTTCCGCCTGCACCAAGCATAGGAATGTATGTAAATGTTTCGATGATACCTACCGCAACATACATTGGAGCTGTGGCAATAAGACCTTTGAGAAGTGCGTTCCAATCAGGCAATACTTTGAATATGATACATACAAGTATTGGAGCTAGGAGCAAAAGTCCTGCAATGGAGAAGTTCCAAATAGCACCATAATGATATACGCTGTCGATATAGCTTCTTTCTTTCCTCATACTACACCCCCATCAACAAGCAATCCACGAATGCTTTAACTGTTTCTTCAGCTGCTGGTGGGTTGCCGAGCCATTTTGTAAGTGGAATAGCAACTGCCATACCTACAATCATTGATACTGGCAAAGCATAGTCAGAGAGCCAAGCAATCTTGAACTTCTTTACAAGTATACCAAAAATCACCATAACAGCTGCTGATATCAAGAATACTAACACTGGCACCAAGCCATAGGTTTCGCCTTTGAATACCGATGAAAAATCACAAAATACAAATCCCAGGAAGGCACTTATCATACCAATAAACATAGAGTTGCTGAACAAATCACGCCATTTTTCATCCTTTTGTCCCATAGTTACCATACCCTTTTGCACTTTTTTGCATACAAGTGGTACAAGCCAAATGCCTACCATGATGCTGATTGTCATTACGAAAAATACTGTAACGAATTGTTTCGATGTGACAGTTTCAACGAATGATGCACCCATTGCGCTAAGTGTATTTTGGGCAGCGATAGTCTCGTACGATAGAGAGCCAACAACTGACAATCTAAGCCAAGGCATTGCTACACCTAGTGATCTGGACAACACTACCACGCCTACCAAAATTGATATTGCCGGTGCGATAGTAAATACAACGCTCGAAATTATTGCTTTCTTTATCTTTTTGCCATCCATGCCCTTTTCTTTGCTTCTCTTCAATGCTCTCACAAGGAAAAATACAGATTGGGCAAGCACAACAGCAATTATAATTCCGAAAATTGCAAATAGTATTGGACTATTTACATTGAATTCCATATATGCCTCCAAAATAATAACTAGTATAATTT
>CAMFVQ010000047.1 GCA_945992255.1 uncultured Clostridia bacterium | reverse complement strand
CTCCAATATGTCCGAAAATATTTTGTTAATTATTTAATATTTGTATAACAAATAGTTAAATCAACAATAACAAAAAAGATAGCCCTATCATATAGGCTATCTTCACACGCGTTGTTTTTCTTACGATTTTCAAGATTTATCGCAATTTGAGTTGGCAAAATATAATTGAAAAATGTTTATCGCTTTACCCTACCGCTCGAATCGCCGCTCGCAAGTCGTTGAACTTCTTGTACGCTTACTCGATTAAAATCGCCCTCGATAGAATGTTTGAGTGCCGAACTTGCCACTGCAAAATCCAACATATCTTGGGGATTTTTGCCTGTCATAATGCCGTATATAAGCCCTGCACCGAAAGAATCACCACCGCCCACTCTGTCCACAATATGCAAGTGGTAGTGCTTGGTATGATAGAATTTGCCATCAGTGTACAACATAGCCGACCAATCATTGTCGCTTGCCGATATTGATGACCGCAAAGTGATGGCAACCATTTTGAAGTCGAACTTCTCCGCAAGCTGTTTGGCAACGCCCTCATATCCCTTTCCGTCGAGTTTTCCTCCCACAATATCCGTATCTGCCGCTTTGATACCGAACACATCATAGGCATCTTCTTCGTTGGCAATGCACACATCAACATATCTGCACAGCTCACTCATACACTTGTTTGCTTTTTCTCTCGACCAAAGTTTGGAGCGAAAATTGAGGTCGCAAGACACGCCCACACCCATACTCTTTGCCACCGATGCGGCATCTAAACAAATATCATATACATTGTCACCTAGGGCTGGAGTTATGCCTGTAAAGTGCAACCACCCCACATCGCTTAAAATCTCTTGCCAACAAAAATCTTGTTTGTCTGCTGTCGCTATTGCCGAATTTTTTCTGTCATAAATACACACCGATGGTCGCTGAGAAGCTCCCTTTTCGACAAAATAAATGCCCAGTCTGTCGCCACCTCGCACAATATCTGTGGTGTCCACTCCAAAATATCTGAGAGAGTTGATTGCCGCTTGTCCAATCTCACCATACGGCACTTTGGATATAAATTTGCTGTCCAATCCAAAACCTGCAAGCGACACTGCAACATTGGCTTCACCACCGCCAAAAGTCGATACAAGTCTATCATTTTGAAAAAGTCGGTTGTAGCCCTCAGGGGCAAGTCTGAGCATAATTTCTCCAAAAGTTGCTATCTTTTTCATATTCTGTTCTCCATTTTTGCAAGGCTTTCTTCGACAAAAAAGCTACCGCCGACGGCTGCGACATTGTCTAGGGCAAGATATTCTTCTATGTTGTTTCTATTCACACCGCCTGTCGGAATAAATTTGACATCACCAAACGGCGCTCTAAAAGCTTTGAGCGTTTGAACTCCACCATATACATTGCTAGGGAAAAACTTGATGACTTTGATACCTAGGCTCACCGCTTGCATAATCTCTGTCGGTGTCACACACCCCGGATAATAGTCCACTCCTCGCTCTTTGCAATACTTTGCCACTTCACAATTCAAACCGGGGGATACAATGTATTTTGCACCATTTTGTACTGCAATTTTGCATTGGTCAAGGTCAATGATTGTGCCTGCACCAATAGTCATATTGGGATAATTGGTACACGCTAGCTCGATTGCTTTGGGAGCAAAAGCCGTGCGAAAAGTAATCTCTGCGGTATAGATACTATTTTTGCAAAGTGCGCCCAATATCTTGTCCAACTCTTCTTGATTTTCGACTGTCAAAATTGGTATAAGTTTTTGCATACTACACCCCACTATATGCCGAAAATCCACCATCAATCGGCAAGACTATACCAGTCACAAAACTAGACAACTCAGCATCTACCAAATAGAGCAAACCGCCTATCAGCTCTTTACATTCTCCCAATCTGCCCATAGGGGTAGCAGACAAAATCTTGTGCGTGCGAGGCGTTGGAGAGCCATCACCATTCCACAACAATGCCTTGTTTTGAGTGGTAGAGAAAAAGCCGGGAGCTAGTGCATTAACCCTGATACCCACTTTGCTAAAATGCACGGCAAGCCACTGTGTAAAGTTGGATATGCCTGCTTTCGCCGCTGAGTATGCAGGAATTTTGGTGAGGGGACAAAATGCGTTCATCGATGATATGTTGACTATACAACAACCATTTTTGCCCAGCATTTGTTTGCTGAAAGCTTGGGTAGGCAATATACTACCCAAAATGTTCAAATCAAACACCTTGCGTATGCCGTCCTCTTCCAAATCGAAAAATGTCTTGATATCCCCTATATCCTCTGCAGACAAATACTCTGTGTCCGTGGTTGCGCTTGGGTGATTGCCACCAGCACAATTGATGAGAATGTCGCAACTGCCGAGTTCTCTTTCGACTTGTTCCGCCACACTTTCGACTTGTTTTTTATCCAACACATTGCACTCGTAAACCCTTGCGATTTTGTTGCAATTTTGGATATTTTCTTGCAATATCTTGGCTTTTTTTGCTGTCAAATCAAGCAAGGCAACCTTGGCATTACACTTGGCTAGTGCCATAGCAAACTCGCTACCAATATCACCGCCACCGCCAGTCACAACCGCCACTTTGCCTGTCAAATCAACTCCCAAATTATTGTTTTGCATACCCTAACTCCTTTTCCAATCCCTCGAACAATCCGCTCAAATAGCTAACTCCCAAAGCCCTGTCATACAAGCCATAGCCTGCCTTGCCACGCTCGCCCCATATCATTCTGCCGTGGTCGGCTCGAACATAGCCATCATAACCATGCTCGACTAGCGTGCGAACAATTTTGTACATATCAAGCGAGCCACACTTGGACATATGAGCCGTTTCTTCAAACGAGCCATCGCCCACAATCTTTACATTGCGGATATGCATAAATGCTATCTTGTCACGAGATACAAACTTGTCTATCATATCAACAACATTGTTGGTGGACACACAACCAAGACTGCCTGTGCAAAGACACAAACAATTACTTGGGCTGTCTACCATATCCACCACTCTTTGGAGTGACTGCTCATCGACAATTATCCTTGGCAAACCAAAAATCGAATATGGTGGGTCATCTGGGTGAAGTGCCAATTTTACTCCGCACATTTGTGCCACTGGCACAACTTCACTCAAAAATCTTTTTAGATTGTGCCACAATCCTTCTTCGCCAATCGCTTTGTATTCTGCTATCAGTCCTCGGACTTCTTCTTGACCATAACTGCTATCCCACCCCGGCAAACGAATATCATCTGTAAACGGATCGAGCTTGGCTAGCTCATCTTTGTACATAACTAGGCTGGTCGAATTGTCGCTTGCTCGCTTGTCAGTGCTTGTCCTTGTCCAATCAAAAATCGGCATAAAGTTGTAGGTGATACACTTGATGCCCATTTGTCCGCACAGCTTGATATTGGTGCAATAGTTGCGAATATATTCATCGCATTTACCCTTGCCAAGCTTGATATCTTCGTGAACAGGAATTGACTCTACCACATCGAATACTAGCCTGTGCTTTTCGCATTCTTCTTTGATTTTTTGCAAACTCTCTCGCCTCCAAACATGTCCAACCGGCGTGTCATAAACTGCCGACACAATCGACTTTATCGGCGGAATTTGCTTGATATATTCTAGCGGTATGTTGTCACTCTCGCCATACCAACGAAATGCCATTTTGATACTCATATCAACCCCCAAAAAAATTTTTTGCATTGTCAAAACATATACCCTTGACAATATTGCCCACTATGTCAAGTCGGCTCTCGAACTCGCCACTCTCTACCCATTCAGCCAATGTACTGCACAAAATACGGCGAAAATAGTCGTGGCGAACATAGCTCAAAAAGCTCCTGCTGTCAGTCAACATTCCCACAAAATTGCCGAGTAGTCCATTGTGAGCAAGACTGGTAAGCTGTGCTTGGATACCGTCCTTGTTGTCGCCAAACCACCACGCACTGCCGTGTTGGATACCTCCGCCATTTTCGCCTTGAAAACTGCCAATCAGACAATCTAGAAAAGCATTGTCATTGGGATTTAGGCTGTAAATTATCATCTTGGGCAAGCTGTTTTCTATCGCTAAGCTGTCCAATAAACTCACCAAACCTTGCTTGCCACCATTCGCCAAAATGCAATCAAAACCGCTATCTTTGCCCAACCTTTTGTAGCCTTTGGTATTGGGATTACGCAAACAGCCATAGTGTATTTGCCATACCCAATTCCGCTTGTGATATTGCTCGCCACACCAAAAATTTAGATATGTTTCGACTTTTTGGCAATTTTCGTATCCTATTTCTCTCCCCACAAGCCTTGCTTTGACTATGCTGTCAATCTCGTTTAGGCTGGCATACACGCAAGGAATTTTGCCCATTCCGTGGTCGGACAATCTGCACCCTACTGTGTCAAAATAATCCATTCTTTTGCTAAGTGCCTCGCACAAGCCGCCCAGTCCATCAATTTCCACACCTGTCACTTGTTCGAGCATACAAATATTGTCCAACCAATCATCGCTTTGGATATTGATTATGTTGTCTGGGCGAAAAGTCGGCAACACTTTTGGAAAATCGCACTCTGCTCCCAATCGCTTGTGATATTCGAGGCTGTCAGTCGGATTGTCCGTCGTGCCTATCACTTGCACCTTGCTGTCGCACAAAATTTTGCTTGGAGTAAGCTCATTGTCCGCCAAAAACTTGTTGCACCTATCCCAAATCTCTTCCGCATTGGAGGAATGTAGGTGTTGGTCAATGCCAAAATATTTGTCAAGCTCCATATTGCACCAAGTGCAGACAGGATTGCCTATCGCCTTGTCCAAGCAACTTGCAAAAGCAAGGAATTTTTGTTTACTATCAGCATTGCCTGAGATATATTCTTCCTCAATGCCGTTTGCTCGCATAAGTCGCCACTTGTAATGGTCTGCCCTAAGCCACAAGTCGCTTAGGCTAACAAATCGCCTATCTTCATAGATGTCTTTGGCAGATATATGGCAATGGTAATCGTATATCGGCATATCTTTGGCAAAGTCGTTGTACAAACTCTCAGCCAAAGATGAAGTAAGTAATAGTTTGTTTTTATCGAATTTTTGCATACAAATATTGTTGCCAAGAAGCTAAAATTTAATCAAAAAGCACAAAAAAAGCCCACTCTTTCGAGTGGGCCAATCAATACTTGATTAGTTTTCTTGAATGTATCTTGTAGACATTGGAGCTGGCTTAACTCTTGGATTGAGAATGTTAGCTTGAGCTGCAGCAAGTCTTGCGATAGGTACACGATATGGAGAGCAAGATACATATGTAAGTCCTACATTGTGGCAGAACTCAATAGTAGATGGGTCACCACCATGCTCACCACAGATACCAAGTTTGATATCAGGACGAGTAGATTTACCACCCTCGATAGCAATCTTAACAAGTTTGCCTACGCCAACTTGGTCAAGTCTTGCGAATGGGTCAGACTCGAAAATCTTCTTCTCATAGTATTCATTCAAGAACTTACCTGCATCGTCTCTTGAGAAACCGAATGTCATTTGGGTAAGGTCATTGGTACCGAATGAGAAGAACTCTGCTTCCTTAGCAATCTCATCAGCTGTCAATGCAGCTCTTGGGATTTCGATCATTGTACCGATATGGTAAGCCATCTTAGCATTGTTCTCAGCAAGAACTCTTTCTGCTGTCTTGACAACAACGTCTTTTACATACTTCAATTCTTTAATGTCGCCGATAAGTGGAATCATGATTTCTGGAACAACGTTGATACCCTTCTTACTTACTGCGATAGCTGCCTCGATAACAGCTTGAGTTTGCATCTCAGCAATTTCTGGATATGTAACGCTTAGACGGCAACCACGGTGTCCCATCATTGGGTTGAACTCATGGAGATTGTCAACGATAGCTTTGAGCTCTTCGTATGTAAGATTCATGTTGGCAGCAAGCTCTCTGATTTCTTCCTCTTTGTGTGGAACGAACTCGTGAAGTGGTGGGTCCAAGAAACGGATAGTAACTGGACGACCTTCCATTGCCTCATAGATACCGATGAAGTCTTCTCTTTGCATTGGAAGAAGTTTTGCAAGTGCCTTTCTTCTACCTTCTTCGGTAGTAGAAACGATCATTTCTCTGATTGCAGGAATTCTGTCTTCGGCAAAGAACATATGCTCTGTACGGCAAAGACCAATACCCTCAGCACCAAACTTAACAGCTGTAGCTGCATCCTTTGGAGTGTCAGCGTTGGTACGAACTTGCAAAGCTCTGTACTTGTCAGCCCATTCCATAATTCTTGCAAAGTCACCGCTTACGCTAGCTTCTTCGGTCTCAATCTTTTCGCCATATACGTTACCAGTAGAGCCGTCCAAAGACAAATAATCTTCGGTGGTGTACTTAACGCCGTTGATATAAAGAAGTTTGTTGTCTTCGTCAATCTTCAATGCACCACAACCAGCAACACAGCAAGCACCCATACCACGAGCAACTACTGCTGCGTGAGATGTCATACCGCCACGAGCTGTCAAAACGCCTTGAGCTGCGTACATACCCTCGATATCTTCCGGAGATGTCTCAAGTCTTACAAGAACAACCTTTTCGCCCTTTGCTGCTCTCTCAACTGCTTCTTCTGCGCTGAAAGAAATCTTACCGAATGCAGCACCTGGAGATGCAGGTAGACCTTGGCAAATTGCCTTGGCACTCTTCAAAGCCTTGGCGTTGAATTGTGGGTGAAGCAAAGCATCAAGTTGTTTTGGTTCGATCTTCAAAAGTGCTTCTTTATCTGTGATCATACCTTCATCTACAAGGTCACAAGCAATCTTGATAGCTGCTCTTGCTGTTCTCTTACCATTTCTTGTTTGCAACATATAAAGTCTGCCCTCTTCGATAGTGAACTCCATATCTTGCATATCTTTGTTTTCTTTTTCAAGTCTGCTAGCAATAGCTACGAATTGGTCATAAACTGCTTTGTTGGTCTCAGCAAGGTGATCGATAGTCATTGGAGTTCTGATACCAGCAACTACGTCTTCGCCTTGTGCGTTCATCAAATATTCGCCGTACAATTTCTTTTCACCAGTAGATGGGTCACGAGTAAATGCAACACCTGTACCAGATGTATCGCCCATGTTACCGAATACCATTGATTGTACGTTTACTGCTGTACCCCAGCTGCCAGGAATATCATTCATACGACGATATACGATAGCTCTTGGGTTGTTCCAGCTGCGGAATACTGCCTTAACTGCTTCGATAAGTTGTACCTTTGGATCTTGTGGGAAGTCTTGTCCTTGGTCTTCTTTGTAGAATGCCTTGAATCTTGCGATAAGCTCTTGAAGATCTTCTGCGGTAAGTTCTGTATCTTGTTTTACACCCTTAGCTTCTTTGATTTCGTCGATGATTTTCTCAAATGATGACTTAGAAGAACCCATAACTACATCTGAGAACATTTGGATAAATCTTCTGTAACAATCGTATGCAAATCTTGGATTGCCAGTCTTTCTAGCAAGACCCTTAACAGAAACGTCATTTAGACCAAGATTTAGAATGGTGTCCATCATACCTGGCATTGATGCTCTAGCACCAGAACGCACAGATACCAAGAATGGATTTTCTTCATCTCCGAATTTCTTGCCAGCATCTGCTTCAACTTTTGCAAGTGCATCGAAAATCTCTTCTACAACGCTGTCAACGATCTTTTCGCCATCGTCATAGTATTTTGTACATGCTTCAGTTGTGATTGTGAAACCTTGTGGAACTGGCATTCCCCAAGATGTCATTTTTGCAAGGTTTGCGCCCTTGCCACCGAACAACGCTTTGTTATCGCCGTCTGCCTCTTTGAAAAGGTAAACATATTTAGCCATGATTAGCCTCCTTAGAACTTTTTCTTAACATTTATATATTAACTTAAAATGAGATATTTAGCAATACTTTATACGAAAATTTTATGATTTTGGACTAAATTTCCTTAATATTTTTATAGTTTTAGCAAAAAATCAAGCGAATTGAGTTTAATACCTAGGTTGTTAAAAAAATAACTTGAAAAGTCTTTGAGTTTGATAGCAAAACACTCATAACCGAGGATATGTACCGACTGCTCCAAAAAGTCAAAAAGTAGCTTTTTTACATTTTCGCTTTCTGTGCTTTTGAGCTTGTCCAATGTCCTTAGAGCATTGACAAAAAGCTCGTTGTCATATTGCCCTTCGAGCTGAGTTTTGTCAACGAGTTCGACCACTGTCATAGCGGCATAAAATTTCTCAATATCGCTGGATAAATCAAAAAAGCTGTCCAAACAATCACAGCCTGTCAATGTATATCTATTGTTTTTTACAGAAAAATAATAATGTCCAAAGCACAATGGAGCAACGGCATATTTTAGCTTTGCCTTAGGTGACTTGCAGCCTTTGGCTGTGGCAACAATTTTGCCCTTGCCTGCACAATATAGCGTGATAAGTTTGTCGTTTTCTTTGTAATCAATACTCTTCAAACACAAACATTCTCTATCAAAATATTCCATCACTTACTCTCTTTGTCTTGTATTGCTTTGAACATCAAATAGTAATTGACCTGTCCTGTCTCCTCGAACAACCTCCATAGAGCTTCTTTGGCATCTTCCATAGCATTTCCTCCTATGGTAGTTGTGTGCAGAACTGGTCAAAATATTCATATGTATTTAGTTTTTGGCGATTTATAGGTCCTTTGGATTGTATCCTAGCTCGTTGAGCATAAGGTCTTTGTCTCTCCAATTTTCTTTGACTTTGACAAACAAAGTCAAGAAAACTTTGCCATCTACCAATTTTTCCATATCCATGCGTGACTTGGTGGAGATTTGTTTAATCATCTCGCCACCCTTGCCAATAACAATAGCTTTGTGAGCTTTTTTCTCACAAATAATGTCCGCATCAATATCATAAATGCCGTTTTCTCTCTGAGAAAATCTGGTCACAACAACGCCAATTCCGTAAGGAATTTCGTCGCTTAGCAACTTCAAAGCCTTTTCTCTGACAATCTCGCTGGCAATAAATCTCATAGTCTTGTCAGTGTACATATCTCTGTCAAAGTATGCAACGCCCTCTGGCATATTGTCAAGAATAGCCTTGCGTACCATGTCACAATTCTTGCCTGTCTTGGCACTGATAGGAATGATAGCGGTGATTCCTTGAACATCTTTCAAAGCCTCTATTCTTTCCATGATTGCACTCTCTTCCACTTCATCGCACTTGTTGATGAGTACAAAAAATGGTACACCCTCTTTGGAAAACTTGTTGATATACTCCATATCATGCTCATCAAGTTTTTTGTCGCAAGACACAATGTATATATATTCATCTACACCATCAACAGCGCTGCTTACGCTCTTCATCATATACTCGGACAAAGCATTCTTTGGTTTGTGTACACCTGGGCTGTCTACGAAAACGACTTGATAATCTTCGCCGTTCATAATACCGAAAATCTTGTTGCGTGTGGTCTGTGGTTTCCAACTCACGATAGATACCTTAGCACCTACCATGGTGTTGACAAAAGTTGATTTTCCTACGTTTGGTTTTCCTACTATTGATACAAATCCTGATCTAAACATATTATTCTCTCACAATTCCTATTGATGTCAAAATTTTTTCTTCATGCTCTCGCATAACGACTTTGTCCTGCTCCTCGACATGGTCAAATCCCATCAAGTGCAACAAGCCGTGCAACAACAAATATCCACATTCTCTTTGGTAGCTGTGACCGTACTCCAAAGCCTGCTCCTTAGCTCGCTTTTCGCAAAGCATAATGTCACCCAACATAACATTGCCGCTTTCCCAATCTATATCATCTTGATACTTGTCCTTCTCGAACGGAAAAGTCATCTCAATGGTCGGAAAACTGAGTACATCGGTCACTTTGTCAATGCCACGAGTTTCTTTGTTGACACTTTGGATAGTGTCCTCATCTACCACACTGACCTCTATCTCGAACTGGTCTTCTAGTCCAAAATATCTGAGTGCTGCACCATAGATTTTGTCCAAAAACTCCTTGTCTATGTTGGAGCCTATTTCATCATAAAGACTTATCATTATCTTCTTTCCTTTGCTTTGTTGTAGTCGATACGCTTGTGCAACATTGTTGGAATGATATTGCAAATAGTTTGTTTGATGACTACCATATCATTGATAGTCAAATCACAATTGTCGAATTGTCCGTCAAGCATTTTGTCCTTGATAACGCCGCCTACAATCTCTTCCAATTCATCTTGGCTAGATGGGGTCTTGGTACGGAACAGCGCCTCGCATACATCGCAAATCATAACGATTGCGCTGTATTTGGTAGTTGGAAGTGGTCCGTCATAGCGGTATTCGTCCATATCCAACTCTCCCTCAGTGATGACCTTAGCTTTTAGATAAAAATACATAACCGGTGTATCGCCGTGGTGTTCGAGTGCTGCCTTGACTACCTCTTCCGGCATATGGTATTGTCGCAAAATTTCTGCACCGTTGGCAACGTGGCGAGTAATCATATTGGCAGAAACTTCTGGGATAAGCTCATCGTGAGGATTGTATCCATCGGTTTGGTTCTCGACAAAGAATTTTGGATTCTTAATTTTGCCAATGTCGTGAAAACATGCGCAAGCCCTTGCCATAAATGGATTGATGCCAATGGCAATGGCACAATTTTCTGCCAAATTGGATACTGTCATTGAGTGGTTGAACGTGCCTGAAGCTTCTTCCCTCAACTTTTTCAACAACGGATTGTTGAATGAACATACCTCGGCAAGTTTGAAATCTGTCCAAATACGGAAAACTATCTCATAAATTGGGAGCATAATGGTAAATGCCGCAATAGAAATCATACTGCCCATAAAGCATTCTAGGAATACTTTGATACCAAATCTCCAACTCTCTGTATAGCCAAATCCAATCAAAAATCCAAGCGGTGCAACGGCAACAGCTACCAAAATTGTACCCCAAGTAAGTTTGAAACGATTGTAGCCTCTACGGATAAGGAAAATCATAAATATGCCGGTAAGTAGTGCTATCACTACGCCCAAAATGTTGTGAACAGAATATGTTGGGCTGGCAATGATATCAAGCATAATGACAGCCGCTGCCGATGTAACACTGCTCATAATGCCAAATCTTTGGCATAGCATAAGTGTAATCATAAGCGAGCTGTACGCAATAGTCATAGCATAATCAATACCCAAAGCATACAAGCCTGCTGATGACAAAATGGTGATAACCATAGTAGAAAATACTATCAATGTGACTTTGAGTAGCGAACATTCTATCTCTCTGTCTTTGTTCAAGATGTACTTGATATACAAAAACATTGTCAAAAAGCATATAAAAATGCCTACTGCTGTCGGCAATGTTAGTTTGTACAAAAGTATTGCTTTGAGCGATTTTTGGAGCATCATCACACCGAAAACGGCTGTGAGCAATGCTACCACAAACAAACTGGACAAGTATGCTATCCACATTCCCTTGGACAGTTTTATGTTATTTTTCATCTGTATCTCCTTTATTGGTTGCATATCTTTCATAAGCCTTGACAATAGTTTGGACAAGATTGTGTCTTACAATGTCTTTGGCTTTCAAATTGACTATCTCTATGTCATCAATGCCGGCAAGCACTTTGCTAGCTTGGACAAGTCCACTCATGCGACTGCTAGGCAAGTCTATCTGTGTGATATCTCCTGTCACAATTATTTTGCTGCCCTCCCCCATACGAGTCAAGAACATTTTCATTTGTTCGTGGGTGGTGTTCTGTGCTTCATCTAGAATGATGAACGCATTGGACAACGTTCTGCCACGCATATAAGCTAGTGGAGCAACTTCTATCACGCCACGCTCTATCAAACGATTGTATCCCTCCAATCCGAACATCTCTTGCAAAGCATCGAATAGTGGTCTGAGATATGGGTCAACCTTTGCTCCCAAGTCGCCCGGCAAAAAGCCCAACTTTTCGCCTGCTTCGACTGCTGGGCGAGTAAGAATTATCTTCTCTACCAACTTGTTCTTGTAAGCTACCGCTGCCATTGCCACAGCAAGATATGTCTTGCCTGTGCCTGCAGGTCCTATGCCAAAAACAATGCTGTTGGATTTGATTGCTTTCAAATAACGAGCTTGTCCGTAAGTCTTGGCTTTGATTTGTTTGCCTTTGATAGTGGTGGCTACAACCTTCATCAAGTCATCTATACGGTCAAAGTCATCGTTGTCTACCATATCGGTCACAAAGTCAATAAAGTTCTTGTTGACAACATTGTTCTTTGCAAGTTCAAGCAAATGCAAGATTACATTCTCGGCTCTGTCAATTTCTTCTTGTCCACCTATGATAGACAATGTACTACCGAACAATCTAAGCCCTACATTGAAAGCCTCTCTCATATATTCGAGATTCTCGTCACGCACACCGCAAAGAGCGATTGCATCTTGCAAGTCTTGTATCTCTATTATCTTTTCGATAGGTCTTATCCCCCTACATTTATTGGCATCTCTACTTCATAGTATATATCTAATATATATATTTTGTCTAGCTTTTTTTGAAAATTCCACGTACGGATAGGCTTGGCACTCTCTTCTAAGTCCGCCATAATCTCCATTTTTGCATTGTCGATTTGGCTTTGGATATATTTTTCATCGACTTTTTGATGAATATATTTTACTTCGTGATAGGTCGTTTTGTGATATGTCACAGGAAAAAAATTGCCGAATACACAACTCGTTGTGCTTGTTTGGTAGTGCTGATATGGTGGCAATTTTGGCTTTTTCCAATCCCAACCCAACACTGATATACTTGTGGTGTTCATACTTGTTCCTGTTGGCACTGCTTCCACATATTCTTCCGCCAAACTCACTCGCTTACTCTTCCACACTCGCCCATACACCACGCCACTTGCTGGGACTTGTCTGCGAATGTTGGCAGGGTCATTGGGGTCGCCAAGGTCGATATATCCATCAATCAACACTTGTCCCTTGCTCACCCTGTCACCTGCTTTGACAACCGCCGTACCACTGCTCACCAACACCCTCTCGACTATGCAATCATACCCTGCAACAATCTTGTCATACTCGATAGGTTGGGCAGGTGGCAAGTGCTGCTGTCTCACTGATATATTGAGTTTGCTCCCCACCATACTAATATCTACAAAAGCTATGTTGTTTATTCTGTCCAAAATAGTTTTTTCAAGACCTTTGCTGTCGAATTTTTTCTTTGAAAACGCTTGATTTAGTCCTTGCTCGGCAATTATTTTTTCTACCGCAATTTTGGTCGTTTGAGTGGGAGCATCTACCTCTACCCAATAGCAATAACTGCACAAAAATATGGTGACAAAAATATATAAAATAATCCAAAAACCCAATACAAGTTGTCCAAATGCAAAATTTTGGATAGTAGACTTATCCCTTTTGGACACGACATCATATTGGATATTTTTGTTTTCCAAACACTCTATACACTTGGCGACATTGTCCGAACATACATCGAATGTAAGGCTGTGGTCACTCTTTTTTATACAATGGAGCTGGACACCTTTTTCTCTCAGGGTGTTGATAAGTCGCTCGCTATTTAGTCTATCCGTCTTGATAGTTGCCCTGTCCAATCTCATATATGTATCTCCACGTTGTTGATATCGCCTGCTACTACCAAATCGTTGGCAGAACAAGTGATGATTTGGAGATTGCTACCTTGGAGTACAAGCACCTTTTTGCCAACTCTCACCTTGACAAGTGAGCTGTTGAAAGCCACAATGCCATTATGCCCCTCTATCATCGTAATGTCATCGCATATTGTCACTTTGTTACCCAATACATTTTCGCCAATGCTATTCTTAACCAATTGGCACAATTCTTCTTTGTAAGCCATAATTCACCTATTAGAGCTTATGACATACCTACCACAAATACAACCTATACAAAAAATAAAGACTGACAAGGTCAGTCTTCGTTGGATTTTACATTTCTTCCGTATTTGGTTTTGTTTGGATTTTCATATTCTTGATTTCGGCAAAAATGTCATCGCCTTCATCTGGCGGTGGAACATTTGCCATATCGATAGGAGCATAATCATAGTCAGGCATGCTGGCTGGACTCTCCACAAGATATTCTGGAGTTGCTGGTTTGGACAACTCTTTGTGTTCTTCCTTGTTCTGCTCGGCTTTTTCTTTGCTGATATGTATCGCATCAAAGATTGGGGTAAATGTGGTGGTCGCTTTGTTCCACTTGTAGTCCAATTCTCCGATTGAGCCATTTCTGTGCTTGGCAATGATGAGTGTGATAGGAGCTTCGGCATCTGCTGCGTTGAACAGCTCGAATTCTCCCTCGGTCAAGAACATAACCATATCGGCATCTTGCTCGATTGCACCTGACTCTCTAAGGTCAGAGAGCACCGGCTTACGCTTGGCATTTTCTCCATCACCTTTCTCGATGTCACGGTTCATCTGTGACAAAACAAGCACTGGCACTTTAAGTTCTTTCGCCATAATCTTCATAAGTCGGGACATATCCGAAACTTGTTGTTGGCGAGATAGCTCTGGGCGGCTGCTGGACATAAGTTGTAAGTAGTCCACAATGATGAAGTCCAATCTACCCTTTTGGGCTTTGAGTCTTCTGCACTTGGACAAAACTTGCTCAGCCGATATGCTTGCACTGTCATCAATATAAAGCTCGCTGTCATTGAGTACAGCATTGGCTGCCCAAATATCGCTCATTTGTTTGGAGTCGATTTCGCCTCTTTGCAAAGACTTGGAGTTGACAGCGGCAATGTTGGATATGAGTTTGTTGACAAGTTCTCCACTCGACATTTCGAGGTTGAATACTGCAATGACACTCTCAGGAGTGCTCTTAACAAGGTTGGCAACCATATTCATACAAAAAGATGTTTTACCACAACCTGGTCTTGCCGCCAAAATGAGAAGTTGTCCTGGCAAAAATCCGTTGGTGGCTTGGTCTAGGTTGTCTAGTCCTACTCTCAGACCGCCAATATCTTCCTTGTTGGGAGTGTTGTATTTTTCGGTGATAGCATCCATAACGTCCACCATAATATCAGACACTTTGACAAGTGATGACGTGTCTTTGGCAGATGAGATATTGTAAATCAAGCTCTCAGCCACTGCCAAAACTTTGTCTGCATCTTCTTGAGTGTGAGCGTTGCGGATAATCTCGTTACAACTGCGAATAATCTTTCGGAGCAAAGAGTTGCGTTGTAATATGGTAACATAATATTGATAGTTGGCAGTAGATGGAACAGCTTCGAGCAATTGGGTAAGCTTGGTCATACCACCAATCTTTTTTAGTTTGCCTTTCTTGGTGAGGTCATTGGAAAGCGTGATAATATCTACCGGCAAGTTGTTGCGGTTGATTTCTTTGATTTCTTCAAAAAGCTCCTTGTGAATTTCGGAATAAAAATCTTCGACAGATAGGTCAGACACAAGGTCAATAGCTACTTCGTTGTCACTCAAAATTGAGCCTAAGATTGCTTCTTCGGCTTCTAGACTGTGAGGAATAACCTTCATAGCTTCTTTTACTTCTTCTTGCTTAATCTTCGCTTGTTGGGCTCTTGTCTTTTTTTCTTCCATAATGTACCTTTCATCCATTATATTATTTTTTTGCCTACTAGTCAACGACAATTTTAGAGACTTTTCAACTCTTGCAAGGTTTTGGCAAAAATCTTCATTGCCTTTTGGTATGGCTCATCTGTGGTCAAATCTACCCCTGCAATTTTCAAAATCTCTACCGGAGGCATAGAACCGCCACTGCTCAAAAATTGTTTGTATCTTGCCACAGCTTCTTCACCGTTTGTCAAAATATCATCGGCAATGCACACTGCACTGATAAGTCCAGTCGAATATTTGTACACATAAAAACTAGTATAGAAGTGCGGTATTCTTGCCCACTCGTATTGGATAAGGTCATCGCTTACCATTGTGCGACTGCCATAATACTTTTTGTTCAAGCCCATATAAAGCTCACATAGGCTGTCTGGAGTGAGTGACTCGCCATTCTCTGCCATATCGTGTGCTTTTGCCTCGAACTCGGCAAATTGGGTTTGTCTGAATACGGTTGTACGGAACATATCCAAAAGATATGAAAGCAAATACTTTTTGTCTTCTTTGTTGCACTTACTGAGCAAATCTCTGAGCAACAAAGTTTCGTTGACAGTAGATGCCACTTCGGCTACAAAAATCTCATAGTCTGCCTTGTTGAATGGGAGTGAAGAATTGCTATAATAGGTGTGCATAGCATGTCCCAATTCATGCGCTATGGTGAATATATCGTGTACTGTACCATTGAAGTTGAGGAGTACATAAGGGTGAGTACCATAACAACCCCAACTGTATGCTCCACTCTTTTTGCCCTTGTTTTCGTATACATCTATCCAACCTTCACTGAATGCTTTGTTCAAAAGTCCTTGGTATTCTGCGCCTAGTGGTTTCAATGCATCAAGCACAATTTGTTTGGCTTGGTCATAATCGGCTTTGATTGAGCCTTGCTCGACAATGGCTGTATGCAAATCGTACATATGCAACTCATCATATCCCAAACACTCTGTGCGGTAGTCCAAATAGTCGTGCAAAACAGGCAAGTTGTCATTGATGCATTTGATGAGCTTCTCATACACAACTGGGCTGACATTTTCTTCGTTCATAGCCTTTTGAAGACAACTGTCATATCCACGAGCTTTGCTGTAAAAAATATCTTTCTTGACATTGCCGGCATAAAGCACGGATATTGTGTTGATCATATTCTTGTATGCGAGGAACATACTCTCGAAAGCCTTACGCCTGTCTTCTCTGTCCTCAGATTGCATATACACGCTGTATAGACCGTGAGATAGTTTGACTTCTTCGCCTGCGCTGTTGACAAATGGTGGAAAATCAATATCCGCATTGTCGAGCATAGTAAAAGCATCGTGGAAAAGCCCTGCAAAACTGCCACTCTCAGCAAGTAGCTTCTCTTCCTTTTCGGACAAACAATGCTCTTTGTTGCGAGCAATTTCTCTGAGAGTATAGTCATAATCTTTGAACTCTTCGCTATCTGCTAGTTGGAGTAGAAAATCGGTAGAATTGGCTGTAAGCTCTACTCTTACAAAGCTGGAAATAGAACTGATCTCGACAGACAAATTCTCTATCATATCTGTCATCTCTTGATATTTGGACACACTGACGTCTTCATCTTTACGCATTCTTGCATAAACATACAACCTGCAAATAGAATAAGTCAAATTGTCATCATCTCTAAGACATGCCAAAATATCTGCCTTGTTGTTGAGTTTTCCTTTGTATTTTACCAACAACTCTTTGTCTTGTTGGAGCCTGTTGAACTCTTCGAGCCACAACTCATCGCTAGCAAAAATATCTTCTAGCTTCCACTTGAACTTTCTGTCGATATCACTTCTATTTTTTGCCATATTCTCTCCTTTATATGTGTTAAAGTGGCAACTTGCGTTGCCACTTTAATGTTTTTGCTATTAGCAATCAAGTTTCATATCACCGAATTTTATCCAGTTGATTTTGCGGAACAATTCGCTCACACCCCAACTGATAAGTGCTGGCAATACGAACATAAGTAGCACTATTCCTAGCCACATTTGCCATGCTGAAATGACGCCTGTGCTTGCCTCGATTGTACCGATAACTCCTACAAATCCGCTTGTTCCCATACCGCCGCCTGATGCGTTGCATCTAAGTTTGAACACACAAGTTGCGAGTGGTCCACATATTGCACTGGCAATGATTGGTGGTAAGAAAATGCGTGGGTGCTTCATAATGTTAGGGATTTGGAGCATAGATGTACCAATGCCTTGGGCAATAAGTCCGCCTACTCCGTTTTCTCTGAATGAGCTGACTGCAAATCCTACCATTTGACATGCACAGCCAACTACTGCCGCACCACCTGCCAAAAGCATAGCATCTGAGGTCACACCTGAAGCAATCGCTATCCAAATAGCCGCACTAGATGTTGGCATTGTAAGCAAAATTCCCATCACGACAGCTATTACGATACCCATTACGAATGGCACTGCTGCGGTAGAGATTTCGATGAATTTACCAATCATAGCGACAAGCCAAATTGCTGGGATTGCTAGGAACATTGTCACAAAGCACAATGCAAGCACTGATAGTGGCACTATCAATATATCTAGCTTGGTTTTGCCTGCATACAACGACACTATCTCGAATGCAAACAATGTAGATACATATGCACCGATTGGATTGCCCGGCAAGCCAAGTTTTACAGCCGACAAAGATTGGGCAACAGCTGACAAGGAAAATCCTGCATCACTGATGATAGCTTTGTAAGCCAAGTCTGGCAAGAATGCACCGACAAATCCTGCTGCTGCACATGCAAACATCAACAGATTGGAGCCTTTGAGATATCTAGCTATTCCTACACCAATACCTGCACCCATAAGCGTGCAAGCCATATTGCCGATAAGAACCAACACTGCACCAAAGCCACTTTCTTTGCCGAACAGCAAGCCAATTTGTTTGAAAATCGTGCCTGCAATAAGGGTGGCGAAAAGACCTTGTGCCATACCGCTAAAAGCGTCGATAAACCATCTCTTTGATAGTTTCTTGGTGATTGTCCATGCCTTGTTTTCTTTCTTTGTAGGCATAGATTGTTGTGGGTTTTGTTCTACTACTTCCACTTGGGTGGTATTCTGCTCACTTACGGCAGACATTGACTTGTTTTGACTCTCGTCCATAGGTCAATCCTCCCAAATTTTATCTCTCTCATTATAAAGATAACATTGTTATTTGTCAAACAAGTAAATAGCATTGTTGCAATATATTACATTTTTGGTACAAAAAGTGCAATATATATCACTTTTGCAACTATCACTCCCCCACCACACTTAGGTAGCATATATCACATTGCCGATTGGATTACAAAGCTATGCACAAAACGCAAGTCGATTGTGCCACTCGGCAATTTTTCTCGCCCCAACACGCCAAAACTTCTTCAATGATAATTGTGGACAAAAAAAGACTACCTATTCGGTAGCCTTAATTTTATAGTTCCATATTGTTGAGCAAAGCTTTCAATTCAATCATTTCTTCTTTGCTGAGAGTCACACCTTTGCCCATTTTTTCGCTGTCAGGTGACCACTCTCTGATGTCAAACTTAGGTTCTTTTTGGTTCCAACTGATAAGTTTTACCTCTTTTTTCCAACCTTTGCTAGACTCAGACAAGCAACCATAATTTTCCAATACTTCATATTTGAATTCTGCCATGATATTCCTCCAAACTACTGTGGTATATATAATATATCATATTATATTTATAATTTCAATAGTTTTTTTTAATTTTATTATATATTTTTATTATATTTTATTTTGTATTGGCGATTGGATGTATTTTGAAGGTGTATTTGATAGGTGCAGTTGACCTATGAGTATACTCCGCTCTTGCATCTTCACCACAGCTGTTGCTGCCTATGCCACGCATAAAACCATCAATCTTGACAACTGTTTTGCCCTGTGGTTGCAACTCTTGTCTGTGTTTGCACTTGATGACCTCACTGTCATCGAATGGCAATACGCAAAAATCAAACGGCTTAGCAACTGCCGTGAATAGCAAGCCTTGTCCTTCATCGTTGTAGACCTCGAACCACCTTGACTCGCTTCGGTTGCCGCTGTCTTGTGGGCGAATATATGGCTCATACATATCGTTTGAAGTAGTGTCATATATGCCTATGGTAGAATGTGCTTTGAAGTCCGCATAGTTTTCTCGCTCGCCACGACCATAATATCTAACTTTGTGGAACTCTTCCGGCATCTCGAGGGTAAGTCCGAACTTAGGCAAGTCATATCCCCTAGCCATTTCGAGAGTGCTTTCCACTTCGATACAACCATTGCCACTGATTGTGTAAACATTGGTGACAATCATCTTTGTTTTGTCGTGGATTTTTAGACTAAACTCGATATAAACTTCCACTTTGCCTACGAGCTTTTTGCTGTCAAAACTCATCAACTCGAATTGGGCTGTGTCCAAGCCTTGACGCTTCCAAGTCTTGTCAATGTACATATAGTTGTCTATCATTGGGCGATATACGCTTGGCAAAAGCCCTGCTGTGTTCTTTCCGCCTAGCAAATATTCTTTTTCATCAACATTGTATTTGATGAGTCTGCCATTGGCTCTGTCGAACACGATTTTGCCGTTGTTGAACATAACCTTGAACAAGCCATTCTCTTCTACACACGCCACATCACCCTTGATTGGCTCTGGCATAGAGCTGACAAATTGGGACAAAATAAGTTGCTCTTTGGCAATAAATTTGCCTGTGGACTTGCTGGAGTAGACAAAGTTGATAAAACAATCATTGCCTGTGTCTATAGTTGGGTGTTTGAGCGTGATAACATAGTCGCTCTCTGGCGGAATAACTCCGTCCACCTTGCCACTTGCCAAAACTTCGCCATTGGAAAGATATTCCCACTTGATGTCAATATCTGAGGAGTCTGCAAAATAATTGGTGTTGGACAACACATATCTGCTGTTGGACATATAGCTTGCACGGATTGGGCGATATACTGCCTGTGCCTCGTATGCGCCTGTCGATAACGTGCGGTCAGGATATACAAGTCCATCTACACAGAAGTTGTTGTCATGAACATATTCTCCGTGGTCACCGCCATAAGTATAGCTACCATCTTCGTGAAGCACTGCGTGATCAGCCCACTCCCAAATACAACCACCCATCGAGGTTGGGGACTTGTAGAACATTTGCCAATAGTGTTCGAGTGCGCCAGGGCCTACACCCATTGCATGTGCATATTCGCACAAGAAGTATGGCACCTTGTAATATTTTTTCGGCAACTTGCCTTCGACATATTTTTCGTACTTGGTAGTCGGTGTGTACATATTGGACAAAACGTCGTATGCCCACCTCTTTGTACGGCAAACGCCTTCATAATGTACTGGCACCATTTCATCGAGTTGTTTTAGATTGTGATAACAATAATCTTGGCACTTGTAACCGCCTGCCTCGTTGCCTAGTGACCACATAGTGATACATGGGTTGTTGCGGTCACGCATATACATACGATAAACTCTGTCCCAATAGTGCTCTTTCCATTTCAAATTGTTGGATATAGCATGCTCTCGTGGGAGCTTGGTCGCATAAGTGCCATGTGTTTCGATATCCGCCTCATCGATGATATAGAAGCCCATATGGTTGGCAATCTTGATCATCAGTGGGTCAGGTGGATAGTGAGAAGTGCGGATAGCATTCATATTTAGCTCTTTCATCAAGGTCAAATCTTGGACATAATCTTCTGGGGTCATATAGTAACCAGTAGATGGATTGGTGTCGTGATGATTGACTCCTTTTAGCTTGATTGGCTTGTTGTTGAAATAGAAAACAGCATTCTCGATATGGATATCTCTCAACCCCAACTCTTGCTTGACAGCAAAAATTGTCTTGGTCGAACGCTTGATATAGATGTACAATGTGTACAAATGCGGAATTTCCGCACTCCAAAGTTTGGCATTGTTGATGCCGAGCATTGTCTTTTCGCCTTGGTTGCGACTGATAAGTCTGTCGCCGTCATAAAGCTCATAGAAAATCTCAGCCTTTGGCTCCAATACAGCATCACATTCGACTTCGACAAGCCAGTTGCCGTTGTCTAGTCGCTTGGTCTTGACAAAATAGTCATGGATATAGCTCGACTCATAAGAAGTGATATATACATCACGGAAAATGCCTGTGTTGCGGAACATATCTTGACATTCGAGGTATGTACCATTGCACCACTTGTATACAACGGCAACAATCTCGTTTGGTCCATCGATAATCATATCAGTAACATCAAATTCTGCGCTGTTGTGACTGCCCTCGCTGTAACCTACATATCTGCCGTTGACATAGACTTGCACGGCACTTGATACGCCTAGGAAGGTCAAAATATGCCTTTTGCTACGCACCAAACGGAACTGCTTGCGATATACGCCTACGCTGTTGTAAACTTTGACAGGTCCTGGCACACTGATAGTGGTATTGCGACCCATTTCGCCCTCACTGGCTGGCACAAATGGTGGGTGATAATCAAACAAATATCTTGTGTTGGAATATACAGGTGGCTCAAAGCCTTGGAATTGCCAACAACCCGGCACTTTGATATCACCGAACTGATAATCATATGTATCAATACTCTCTGGCATATCATTGATTTGTTTGAAGTAAGCAAAATCCCACTTACCATTCAGCATAGTAAGCAACTTGGAACTATATCTCTCATCGAGATAGCTGTTGCAAGCTTTGCACTCATCAAGCGAACCGAATGGCACAAAATATGCCCTTGCCGGCAACTTGTTTTCCTCATACAAATTGAAATTGTTAAACTTAGAGTGGTCAAAAAAATATCGCATATAACCTCCAACTACTGTCACATTATAATATATTATAACATTATAATACCTTTTATGCAATACTAAACAATATTTTTGCAACATATTTTCAGTTTTGATTGTCTTGTCCGCATTTTGTCCAAAGTTTGTTCTGTTGACAAAATTTTTTCTATACATTTTCGAGTATTTTGCAGATAAAAACAATGTATAAAAATACTGTAAGAATGAATATTATACAATTTTTTTTGCAATTATTTTTGCAACAAGATTGGTAAAATTTTTGCTGTTGAAGATTGATATTCGGTTTGTCAAGCTCCAAAATCGACTCTAAAACAATGAAAAAACTCAATACATATCGACCTTTTGACAAAAACAATTCCACAAAAAAAAAGTCACACGAGCGTGCGACTTGAAAGTTGGTTTTTATATGCAACAAGCTGCGTTTGCAAACAAATTGCTTGTTTGCATACAAACTGCCTATTTGCATACAAAACACGATTTTGTATGCTGCTATTGTTCCAAATATTGCTTCTTATTGCTTTTCTAGCAAAGCTTTTTCCAAAATGTCAACGCTGTCTAGTACGAATTTTACACATGGGCGAGTTGCATAATATTCTTCATCTCGCACTTGTGGAACATAGCCCTCTGTAAGGTTTTTTACATTTTTTAGTAGCTCCCCACAATTTTCTGTGCCGTTGCGTTGTTTGAACTCTGCCACCAAATCTTGAATTGTTTTGTACATATCCTTTTTGCCTTGGGATATTTCTTCGTTGGTGTCGCTGAGTAGTCCTGTCACAATACCCATAGCACTAACTGCACCGCATAGGTTGCGAGTTCTGCCAAAGCCACCGCCAAAAGCTATGGACACTTTTTCGAGTGTTGCCCTGTCGAGTGGCAAAATGTCTGCAAAGCTCATCACCACCGATTGGGCGCAATTGTAGCCTTGCTTAAAATAATCGTATGCAAGTTGTTTTCTGTCAGTTATCATTGGTATTTCTCCTTTTGTTTAGATAATCTTGAAGAGTGTTGAGTTTGTCTATATCAAGTGCAGGCGTATCTGCAAGCTGATTGACAATTCCCAAAGCCTTGTATTTGTCAAATCCCATAGTATGGAACGCCAATAGCTCATATTTTTCGATATTTGTCCAACAAGCGGTCAAGTCGGCATATTTGTCAATCGCCTGCTCAAAGTCGTTTATATGAGGAATTATGACCGTTCTAAGCCACATTCGCTTGCCTAAGCTGTTGCAATAGTCGCCAAAAGCAAGCACTTTGTCCAAGTCGCCCTTGACATATTTTTGGTAACTTGCCTTGTCGTACATTTTGATGTCCAAGATGATAAGCTCTGCACCCTGCACAGCGTTCTTTACGCTCTCTGTCAGCTCTACGCAACCGCATGTATCCAAACAATACCCTATGCCCATTTCGTTCAAATACTGTCCACACTGGGCGATAAAATCGGCTTGGAGCAATGGTTCACCACCACTGAATGTCACTCCGCCACCATTCTTAAAATACGGCTTATAACGCAAGACTTTGTCGGCAAGTCTCCGAGCTGAAATTGGTTGGCAAGCGGTAGGATTTGCCCACGTGTCAGGATTGTGACAATATACGCATCTCAGCGGACAATCCACCAAAAATACGCCATATCGCACTCCGTCGCCATCTAAGGTGGCAAGGCTCTCTATCGAATGAATTTTTCCAACAATTTCTTCCATATATTCATTATCCCACCATTGTGAGGTTTTTTCAAGCAAAATTATCAAAATGCCAATTTTCGCTTAGTCAACTAGGAGTTTCCACGAAAATTCCGCTAAGTAGTCCACAATCTACAAACATGCTTGCCTCCAAAAAATAAAGACTGGCAATCGCTTGCCAATCTCTATTTTATATACGGGTTTACTATTCTAGATTATAGTTTGTCGTGGAAAGTACGAGAGATAACTTCTCTCTTTTGCTCATCGCTGAGTTTGTTGAAGTTGACAGCATAACCGCTTACACGAATAGTTAGGTTTGGATATTTGCCCGGATTGTTCATGGCATCAATGAGCTTTTCTCTGTTGAGTGCATTGACATTCAAGTGGTGAGCTTTTTGTGCAAAATATCCGTCCAAAATGGTAGACAATTTGCTTACTCGCTCGGTCATATCCTTGCCCAAAATTTGTGGTGTAAAGCTGAATGTGTTGCTGATGCCGTCTTGACAACAATCATAGTTGATTTTGGCAACAGAATTTAGGCTGGCAAGCGCTCCGCAACAATCTCTTTGATGCATTGGGTTGGCACCCGGAGCGAATGGTTCGCCACGTTTTCTGCCGTCTGGAGTGTTGCCTGTCTTTTTGCCGTATACCACGTTGGAAGTGATTGTCAAGATTGACAAAGTATGCTTGGCATTGCGGTGAGTTGGATGCTTGCAAAGTTGGGCATAAAAATACTCTGTAATCCACTTGGCAATATCATCTACTCTGTCATCATCGTTGCCGTATTTTGGGAAGTCGCCCTCTGTCTTGAAGTCGGTGATGATACCACGCTCATCTTTGACAGCATAAACTTTGGCATACTTGATAGCGCTCAAGCTGTCTGCTAGCACACTAAGACCGCACACACCAAAAGCCATCAATCTTTCGACATTGGTGTCGTGAAGTGACATCATAAGACGCTCATAAGCATATTTGTCGTGCATATAGTGAATGATGTTGAGAGTGTTGACATACAAGCCTGCCATCCAATCACAATACTTCTTGTATGCTTCTACAACCTTGTCATAGTCAAGTAGTCCCTCTTCAAACACTTCGCCCACTGGTCCGATTTGTTCGCCGTAAATTTCGTCCTTACCGCCATTGAGAGCCATCAAAAGTACCTTAGCCAAGTTGCAACGAGCGCCAAAATATTGCATTTGTTTGCCCACTTTCATTGCAGATACACAACATGCGATTGCATAGTCATCGCCATAGTTTGGTCGCATAACATCATCGTTTTCGTATTGGATACTGTCTGTGTCGATAGATACTTGCGCACAAAAATCTTTGAAGCCTTGTGGCAACTCTTGCGCCCAAAGAATGGTGATATTTGGCTCGGCACTGCTGCCTAGATTGTACAATGTGTTGAGGATACGGAAAGAAGTCTTGGTGACCATATGTCTGCCATCTACACTCATACCGCCCTCAGAAGTTGTTACCCACACAGGATCTCCTGCGAACAACTCGTTGTATTCTGGAGTACGCAAGTGGCGAACCAAACGAAGCTTGATAACAAGGTCATCGATGAGTTCTTGGGCGTCCTCTTCTGTCAAAATACCTCTATCAATGTCACGCTTGATATAGATATCCAAGAATGTAGAAATTCTACCAATTGAGTTGGCAGCACCATTCTGCTCTTTGACAGCACCAAGATAGCCAAAATAAAGCCATTGGATAGCCTCTTGAGCGGTAGCGGCTGGCTTGGTGATATCACAACCATACATCTTAGCCATTTCGACAAGAGCGGTCATAAACTCGATTTGCTTGGTAACATCTTCGACAAGTTGGATATTGTCATCAGTCATTGCATTTTCCCAAAGTTTTTCTCTGTCGGCTTTCTTTTGCTCGATGAGGTAGTCCATACCATACAAAGCTATACGGCGGTAGTCACCAATAATTCTACCACGAGCATACGCATCAGGTAGACCTGTAATGATACCCACGTGGCGAGCCTTACGCATAGTAGCTGTGTAAGCTCTGAATACGCCGTCATTGTGAGTGGTACGATAGGTGAACTCATCTTTTATCTTGTCCGAAATCTCATAGCCATAAGCCTTGCAAGCGCTCTCACCCATTCTTTTTCCTGCGAATGGATTTACTGCACGCTTGAGTGGCGCATCGGTTTGAAGTCCAACGATTTTTTCTACATCTTTGTCAATATATCCTGCCGGATATGTCAAAATTGATGCAACTCTTTCGGTATCAATATCATACACACCGCCACGAGCTTGCTCCTCTCTGAACAAGTCATTTACCTTGTCATTGAGCTTGGCTGTACGCTCTGTTGCACCTTTCAAAAAACTGCTGTCTCCGTCATAAGGGGTATAGTTGAGGTTGATAAAATCTCTCACATCAATTGTTTTGTTCCAATTGCCTTGCTTGAAGTTTTCCCATGCTTGCATAATCATATCTCCTAAAATTTATTACAATAAAAAACGCCCGAACAAACACACATTTGCCCAGACGGTCGACTACAAATCATCTTGCTCCCCCATAGAAATCTATGTCATCCGTCAGTCACAAAATGATACTTATTCAGTTGCTTAAATTATAGCATTTTACTTTGCCCTTGGCAAGCAAAAACACCACCCCAAAATATAAAAAATAGCCCAACCGAAGTTGGGCTAAAATTTTATAGGCTATCCTTTAGAGCTTTTCCTGCTTTGAAAGATACTTTCTTTCCTGCAGGGATTTGGATTGTTTCGCCAGTAGCAGGGTTCTTACCCTCTCTAGCTGCAGTTTCCTTAACTTCAAAGTTACCAAAACCTACCAAAGCAATTTTCTCACCATTTGCGAGAGCTTCTTTGATGGTCTCAACCATTCCCTCATAGCATTTAGATGCCATTTCTTTTGTTACACCAGCTTGTGATGCAACAGCACTGATAAATTCACCCTTGTTCATATTTTTCTCCTTATATAGGTTTATTTGCAAGGTACCGATATTCGATACCGATGCTTCTAATTGTTGTGCCGACTGCTCCCTTAGACAACATCTCGAGATGCTTGTCCATATCCCTGAAAGCTACCACTTCGGCAATATCACTTGTCTTGACAGGCCCACTTGTCGGGCGAACAAAATACCCAAAATCATAGTCGCCACCCATACGATAAACTCCCCCAAGCACATATCCATTGGATAAAAAAGCTTTCATACTGGCAACGTTCTCTATCTGAACGACCGAACACAGCCAATCATCATGCACGATGCTAGGTGCAATGTCGTTTATCTCTTTTACAAGCGCTTTGCCCAACCCTTGCCCACGATAGCACTCATCTATCATCAGTCCTGACACTTCGTAAGCATAGTGTGGAGCAAGTCTGTCCTTTGTACATTCGCTCACTCTGTCAGCTAAGAGTTTGGCATAAGTTTTGTCAAGGTCCAATCCTACAGTCGCAATAAGCTTGTCATCATCATAGACTCCCAAAAATTTGCCATGTTCTACGACATTCTGCAGTTCATCATTCTGGTATGGATAAAAAAATTCTATCCTATCTAGTCTACTCCTACAATCATCAAGAAATCCTTGAATTTGCTGTAGTTCACTTACACTTATATAATACAGGCAAAACCTAGTGTTTGTCAATACCCATTTTGAATTTTGTTGCATTTTAGAGCTTTTTTCTCCTGTTATTTTCTATATTTTCTCACATTTTTGCCAAAATTGCAAAATGTTTTCAAATTTTTCTCCAAATCCTTGATTTTTCAGGCTTCACCGCCTATGCTACATCATTGTTTTCTGCTTGGAAAATACTCAGCAAAACAAAAAATGCGAGCCGATTGGCTCGCATTTAGTTTGGTTAGATGATTATCTTCTAACAATGTTGTATTTTACAAATGCTGGGTTTTGCTTGTTAGATGCAACTTGGCAAATAAAGTTGATTGAGTCGCAAGGAGCATATTCGGTAGAGGTCAAAGAAGATGCATTTACTTCCAATCCCTTTAGGTCGAACATAACTGTGATATCAATCTTTGTAGTCTCGCCTACACTGCAACCTGTCATTGTGCCGTTGTTTTCAGCTACAAGACCAGCAACGTTCATCTTGGTGTTGAAAGCAACGATACCATTGGTATTTACTGCTACATTACCTGTGAACTTAACATTGTTCAATATACCATTGTTTACGCCTACCAAAGCGATATTGTGAGTTGCAGAAGCTATTGTTGGGAAGGTGATTTCGATATTGCCTTCGAATGCAACGTTCTCAATCTTACCTGTCAATTCGCCGAACAATGCAACGTTGTTGTCAACCATAGAATTTACAACGAAGTTATTGATTGTAGCATTGCTGAAGCTCTTGAATTCGCCTGCGAATTTCTTGATTTGTTTGAGTTCTGCGCCTCTCATATCGATTTCGCCAACAACTGCGAATGTTATATCTTCAAAGGTTTCGCCTGCAGCTGCCTTTTCAGCGATATCGTTGATTTGGTCTGCACAATAGATATTGTAAGTGTTGGTAGCGATTTCTTCAGCATAAGCACTAAGTCTACCGCTTACGTTTACTACTGCCTCAGCTGTATTGTCGCCAACGCGAACAGTGATTATGTTGGCACCTTCAACCATCTTGTTGAGTTCTTTCTCGTCAAGAGTGATAGAACCATTGTTCCAGTCGTTGTTGGAGATAACGATTCCGTTAGATTCAACAACCGGAGTACCTGTGATACCATTTAGTCTGATGTTAAGTGTAACTGTACCATCTGCATTCTTGTCATACTCATAAACTGCATTGTCGAGCAAGATAGAACCAGAGTAGCTAACTGTTGTTTCAACTTTGCCAACACCTTCGATAGATGCTTCGAGTTTTACATCACTGAACTTGCCGTTTATATTGTTGATAACAATGTTGTTGCCTTCAATGCTTACACTGTTGCCAGGATTTTGGGCAAGCTTGATGTTGATCATGTCAGCAGGAACTTCTTTGGTAGATGTTTCTCTTGTAACAAGATCATATACTTGCATTGTGTATGTAGGCAATGGAGTGTTTGCTGCATTGAGGTAAACGTTTTTCTTTTCATCTACGCTCAAAATAAGTTCTCTCTTACCTGCTTCATAGAGGTTGATGTCGCCTTGAGCAATGTCTACATTTTGGTTGAGATTGATAAGGCTACCAAGTTTCAAACCAAAGTTGAGATTGATGTCATAGTAGAAACCACCATCTAGGTAAGCACTGCCTACTACATTTTTCTCATCTTCAGAAAGCAAGTTGGTTGTTGACATATAGCCATAGAGTTTGTTGTAGTTGCCAAGTTCTGCTTGGAAGCCAACTCCAAGAACACCTGAGAGTACATCAAATCTGATTTCTTGGCTAACACCTACTCTAACATCTGCTCTGCCTTCGAGTTCGAGTTTTACACTCTCGAAGCCTTTTGCATTGTCAGGATTAGCTTTTGCATAAGCATTCAAGCCTTCTTTCTTACCAGTTTCTGGATCGGTTGCGTTGCTGTAAGATGCACCAACGTTATATCTAAGAGTTGTCTTAGCTTCTACATCAAATTGACCAGAGAAAGAGAATCTAAACATGAGGTCAGCTTGGTAGCTAATTTGTGCAGCGCCGTTGGCAACTGGAAGTATCCACTTGAATAATGGAACTTGTGCATCATCCTCGCCTTGGAGGGCTTTGTCCACTGCGTTGAGCTTGTCAATGAGTTCTTTAACGTTTTGAACTTTGGATACAGAAGCACCTGCAGAGATAGCAGCTCTACATGTGATTTCGTTGGTAACATCAGCATCAATATTGAATGAGAAGTGGTTGCCATCTTTGTTCATCACTGAAGATGCTGTTGCAGACAACAAGTTCTCTACAGAAAGCTCTAGGTTCAAGCTTCCGTTTTCTGTCTTTACAACATTTGGGATTGTGATAGATACAACAGCAGAAATTTTGTTGCCATCAACCTTGTTGACTTTTACATCGAATTTTGGTTTTTCACCAAAGAATGTTGCCAAAGCATAAGCTACAGGAGTATTCTCAAGCTCTTCTTCGATTTTGTCGCCATAAAGCTCGATATTGCTTTCATCACTGAGAGCCTCCTCATCTTCGGATTGGAATTCCTCGTAAATATCCATGAATTCAGGTTTCTCGTATGTAATGTGAGCAACTGTGCCATTGTTGTCGATATTTTGTACTTTGAATGCTTCTTTCTTGCCGGTGTAAACATCTGTTACGATGAAGATGTCGCCTACTGCAAGAATGTCTTGGCCATTAGTTTGTACTGCCATATAACCTACTTCAGTAACACCATCTTCCTTAGTACCACTCTTCTTTGGAGTGCTTACAACAAGTGTAGAATCAATTTCTGTCACATTGCCATTGAGTCTAACATTCTCTACAACATTGGAATTGATAATGAACTTAACTGTCTTTGCTTTTGGATACTTCACGAATGAAGCCTTAGCACCAACTTCAATAACATAGCTTTTGTTCATTTCATATCCACCAACTGGTGGGTAAACTCTGTACATGTTGGTAGAATTTGGAATTGCTTTGATATCAACTTTTACAGAATTGCCCTTGTCATCTTTTACATTGACAACAGTATATGGGTCAGCTGCTGTGACAATATCAAAACTCTCCAATCTGTCAGCATAAACAATTTTGTCAGGTTTGCCAGAACCGCTATTGGTACCATTGCCAATAGATGCTCCTCCTCCTGTGCTTGGAGTTTGGTCATCTTGTGGGCCATCGTTCTTAGGGGTACAACCAACTACAAGACCGAATACCATAGCGATCACAAGCACCATTGCTACAAGCAAAAATACTTTACTCTTTCTCATAAAATCCTCCTCAAGATTTTGTTTCTACTCCCATTCTATTCGGGGGCATATTATAAATCAAGAGTGAGGATTTTTATTTGAAAAAGTTCAAATGATTTTGGCGGATATTTTACATATATTTTACATTCGAGTTGCTAAAAGTTCAAAGAAATAACAAATTTTTCAAGTTCTCTTGCAATTTTTTCGGATTGAGCAGTATCTTCGCTCTCTACCATAATTCTTAGTTTGCTCTCTGTGCCAGACGCTCTGACAGTAAGTCTTCCACTGCCGGCAAGCTCGATTTTCTTCTCTTCGACCAGCCTTGCGAGTTCTTCGTTGTTAAGCACTCTTATCTTGTCTTTGACAGGTATATTGATGTTGGTTTGGGCGAACAATTGGACATTGCTCAGCTGTGACAATGTCTGTCCTGTAAGCTTGACAATGTTGGCAACAACCACTGAGCTCAACACGCCATCGCCTGTCGTTGTGTGGTCGAGCAAAATCACGTGTCCAGACTGCTCGGCACCTATTTTTGCACTGCTTGCAAGCATTTTTTCTAACACATATTTGTCACCTACGTCGCTTCTGAGAAGCTCTATTCCTAGCTTGTTCAAGGCTTTTTCGACACCCATATTGGTGTGAGAAGTGCCTACTACTTTGGCAGGAGTGAGCTTGTTTTGCTCCATAAAATACTTCGCCAAAGTGTACAAAATCTTGTCACCATCTACCACATTGCCCAGCTCATCTACCGCTATCAATCGGTCGCTGTCGCCGTCGTATGCAAAGCCCATATCATAACCGCCTGCTACCACTTTATCGGACAACAAGTGAGCATGCAAAGCGCCTGCATTTTCGTTGATGTCGTGTCCTGTATGATTGGTGTTGATTGCCACGACTTCAGCTCCCAACATTTGCCACATGCGTGGCGCAACATCATAGCTTGCACCATTGCTGCAATCTACCAAAATTTTTAAGCCGTCCAAACGAATGCTGTCTTTCATCAAAAAACTGATATAAGTATCGCCTGCATTGTGCATAAATATATATTTGCCAATTTTGGCTGGCTCGACAGATTTTTGGTTCGCCATAGCTTGCTCGATTTGCATTTCGCTCTCTTCGTTGAGCTTGTAGCCGTTTTGGTCAAAAATTTTGATGCCGTTGTGTTCAGGCGGATTGTGAGAAGCACTGATAACTATACCAAAATCCGCTTTGTACACTTTGGTCAAATATGCAATGCCTGCTGTCGGCATAACACCTACATCGATGACTTCGCCACCGCCTTGCATAATTCCGCTCGCCAAAGCGTGCATAAGCATTTCGCCCGAATATCTGGTATCTCTGCCTATGAGTACCTTACATTTTTCTTTTACAATAGTGAGCGCATTGCCACAACGACTAGCAAGCGTGGTGGTGATTTGAGTGTTGGCAATGCCTCTTATTCCGTCTGTTCCAAAATACATATTCAGTCCTCCTTCTTAGAAAATTTTGCTCTCATTGCTGTTGCTCTGTTTGGCTTGACCACTTCTCTCGCTCTGCCGATGACAAAGCTGTCGCTGTCAATGTCTTGGGTGATAGTTGTGCCTGCTGCAATATAGCTTTCATCTTCGATATTGACAGGAGCAATCACATTGCAATTGGAGCCAATAAAACAATGATTGCCCACTTTGGTAAACTGCTTTTTCACTCCGTCATAATTGACGAATACAACGCCACAACCTATGTTGCAATTATCTCCAACCTCACAATCTCCCACATATGACAAGTGTGAAACTTTGGTCTTGTTGCCAAGGCGAGCATTTTTCAGTTCTACAAAGTCGCCAATGCGACAACCATTGCCCACTACCGAATGAGGCCGCAAATACGCATTTGGACCTACCGAACAATCATTGCCGATACTTGCCTCTGTGATATGAGATGAGGTCACTATACAATTGTTGCCAATCGTGGTGTCCTTTATGATATTGTTTGGATATATTATACAGCCACTGCCGATAGTCACCTTGCCCATAAAATAGTTGTTGGGATAAATAACTACATCATCTGCAATATCTATCTCGCCATCAAAATAAGTTGTCTTTTCATCTATAAGTTTCATAAATACTCTCCTTTATATTATAATATTATATAATAAAATTATTTTGTACATATCACTATAATATGTACAAAAATCAACTATATACTATTGTATATTTTATAAAATTTTATCATTATGCTTCGTGGCATAACTCACAAGGCAAAATTATGCCTTCAAAACCTTTTCTATCTCTACCACATACATTGTGTGAAAATCTTTGGTTGCATACCACTTGTCTACAAGTGATTGGTCCAAAAAACAATCTTCTTGCAAGTCTTGTTTGTACAACACTTTGCCTGTCATAGCAAGCTTTGCCTCAGCAAAATATGGCACACTATCTATATGCTCGACATTTAGGTTGCTGTTGGCGATTTTGTCCTCAGCTCTGCCCGAAACTTTGCCCATATATCCGAGCATTTGGCGGTATTCTTCACCAAAAAAGCATAGCGACATTTTGCCTGCCTCATCTACGAATTCTTTGGTATATCTTTGGGGTCTGATGAACACAAAAGCAACTTCTTTGCCCCACAAAACACCCATTCCGCCCCAAGATGCGGTCATAGTGTTGACTTGTCCGTTTGATTTCTCGGCTGTGATGAGCATCCAATCTTTGCCGATGAGCTCAAAACACGATTTATCTAGTTGATTTGTATTGATTTCTTTCATTTTTCACCTGCCTAAATTCTATATTATTGTATTGTTTTGGTACAAAAATATGCCCAAAATGGGCATACTTTTAGAGTGTATCTGCGATATATTTGATAAGACGCTCGGTCTTTTCCCAACCAATGCAACCATCGGTGATTGATTGACCATATACATTTCCGCTTGGCTTTTGACAGCCATCTTCGATATAGCTCTCTATCAAAAAGCCTTTGACCAAAGTATGTATTTCTTCCGAATACTTCATATTGGTCATCACTTCATGCACAATACGGATTTGTTCGAGCGGTTTTTTGCCGCTGTTGGAGTGATTGGTATCAATGATAATTGCTGGATTTTTTAGTCCTTGTGCCTCGTACAGCTCGCCAAATCTTACCACATCTTCATAGTGATAGTTGGGTTTGTTGTTGCCAAAAACGTCCACACTGCCACGAAGAATGGCATGTGCATAAGGATTGCCAAATGTGGCAACTTGATTGTTTTGGTATTTGAACTCGTTGGGGATTTGGGCGGCATAAATGGAGTTGAGCGTTACACTCATGCTTCCGTGCATAGGGTTTTTGATACCGACAGGCACATCTACGCCGCTGGCAACAAGTCTATGTTGTTGATCCTCGCTCGATCTTGCTCCCACCGCTACATAGCTGAGCAAATCATCAAGATAGGTATGATTCTCTGGATAAAGCATTTCGTCCGCACTGGATAGACCGCTCTCAGCAATAGCTCTGAGGTGCATATGTCTGAGTGCCATAATACCTGCTTGGATATCCGTTTCGTTCTTGTGTGGGTCGGGGTTGTGCAAAATACCCTTGTAGCCCTCGCCCTTGGTGCGTGGCTTGTTGGTGTAAATGCGTGGCACAATCATCAACTTGTCCTTGACTTGGTCAGCCACCTTGGCAAGGCGACCAACATAATCGCATACCGCTTCTTCGTTGTCTGCTGAACATGGTCCTATGATGACAACCTTGCGTTTGTCAGAGCCATCGATGATTGATTTGATTTGTTTATCTCTCTCCGCCTTGATACGAGCAAGGTCGGCAGGAACTGGTATGAGTTCCTTTATTTTGTCACATGACATAATTGGTTTGATTACTTTGAACATTTCTCTTTCCTATTACAAAAATTCGGCAATGTCTTTCAACAATTTTTCGGTCTTTTCCCAACCTAGACAGCCGTCCGTGATGGATTGTCCATACACATTTCCGCTTGGTTTTTGGCAACCGTCCACAATATAGCTCTCTATCAAAAAGCCTTTGACTATGCTGTACATATCGTGGTTGTACACCATATTGCGTGCAATCTCGTTGACAATTCGCACTTGTTCGAGAGGCTCTTTGTTGGAATTGGAGTGGTTGGTGTCCACAATGATTGCCGGATTGGACAACTTCTGCTCGTTGTACATGCGTGTAAAACGAACAATATCTTCATAGTGATAGTTCGGCTTGTTGTTGCCGTACAAGTCTACACTGCCACGAAGAATGGCATGGGCATAAGGATTGCCGTTGGTCTTGACTTGCCAATGGTCGAACTTGAACTCGTTGGGGATTTGGGCGGCATAGATAGAATTGAGCGTTACACTCATACTTCCGTGCATAGGATTTTTGATACCTACTGGCACATCTACTCCGCTGGCAACAAGCCTGTGTTGTTGGTTTTCGCTAGACCTTGCGCCTACCGCTACATAACTGAGCAAGTCATCTAGATAGGTATAATTCTCTGGATAGAGCATTTCATCGGCACTGGATAGTCCACTCTCGGCAATAGCTCTGAGGTGCATATGTCTGAGCGCCATAATGCCTGCTTGGATATCAGTTTCGTTCTTGTGAGGGTCGGGGTTGTGCAAAATACCTTTGTAACCCTCACCCTTGGTACGTGGCTTGTTGGTGTAAATGCGTGGCACAATCATCAGTTTGTCTTTGACTTGATCGGCAACTTTGGCTAGGCGAGCAATATAATCACATACGGCATCTTCGTTGTCTGCCGAACATGGACCTATGATAACCACCTTGCGTTTGTCCCTGCCTGCGATAATATCTCTCAGTTGGTCATCTCTATCTTTCTTGATTTTTGCAAATTCGGCGGTCACAGGAATAAGTTCCTTGACTTCCTCCGCCGTCAAAATTTCCTTTACTTTAGTAAACATACCCTATCTCCTACTTATATTTTAAGTACAGCTTCGAGTTTTTGTCAAGTTTATCAAAGCATTATTTGCTCCACACTGCAGAAGTGATAGCAAGCAAACAATCTTTGTCGCTGTCGATATCCCCCCAAATTTCCATTCTCAAAAAGTCATCTTCAAAATCAACCCACTGATTAAAAGTGCCGCCTACCAACTGGAAAGTCAAGCTTGACTTGTCTGTAATCAACCTTAGATAGCGTGGTGTCACCTTCCAATTCTCTGCATATTTTGGCTCAGCTGTGGCGGTAAGTTGGATAATAAAACTTCCCCTACCTATCGTGTCACCTATATCGAACACTTTATCTTGCGAGCAGATTTTGATATCGATATCAAGACCCAAAGACACAATCGTGTGATGATTGCGAATGGCTTGCAGAATGTTTTGTTCGCTCGGCTCGCCCTCTATGCCCACATAGGTATAGCCGAAAATAGGCGGATTGTAATCAAGCTCGTGCCAATCATAGCCGTATGTTGCAGATATTTTGTAACCTTGCTTCAACAAGTTGTGCCAAAGCTCAATCGCCTTGATGCTTGATTTGTCCTTGTGCGGATTGAAGTGCGAATATACCTCGATTGCATCTACATTTTGCCATTGACTGATTGCCAACTGGTTAAAACAGCACGAACAAAATGGAAAACCCAACCTATATGGGTGCGCAAGGGTGACAATATCACCACTAGCTTTGGCAACGGCAATATGCTCATCTATATTGGTTGGGGTGATATCTCTCCAATCGACTGGACTGTGTCCGCCATGTACAACGATATGTCCCCAAAATGTAGTCCACTCTATGCCACGAATGATAGGCAAGTCTTTGTCCGCTGCGTACTTTTGGACAAAAGCCACATTGGATATGGTGTTGTGGTCGGTCACCGCAACCGCCTTATATCCTCGCTCGATAGCCCTGTCCACCAATTGGACATAGCTCAAATCTCCATCACTTGCCAAAGTGTGACAATGCAATTCTACTCTTTGCCAATTCATATCTCACCCTCCACGACAAGCCAAATATCTACATATGGACTTACTATCGCGTTGGTGCTGGCAGTCAAAGTCCACTTGCCCTGCTTGATTGGGCTTGGCAAAAAACCATAACTCGACTCTTGCTCGGATATAAAATGCTCTTGGAACGCCCAAGATAAATGCTTGGTGCCAAGGTAGCCGTCCGGGCTGTCCACAGACCAAGATATATGATTGGCAAGAGGCAAAGCCTTGTCCACAATCTTCTCATCAAAATCTTCGCTCCTGCCTGCCTCGATATAGCAATTGCGAATATGACCTGTCGCCCTAGTTTTGTCAAAGTCGTATTTTGGGCAATAATAAGTCTTGAGTACAAGCCTTTGGTACTCTTTGTTCACCAAAAAGTCGATACGTATATGACTTTTCATATCTTTTTGATAAATTCTTACCAACTTTTCAAATATCTTTTCCATACTCTTTTTCCTACCAAAATTATAACTCAAAAAAGTTTAGATGACAACTTTTTGATTCAAATATATGGACAAAATAGTAAATCTTTGGTAGAATAAACTCAGGAGAACAGATATGACCGATATTCTTTATATTTGCCAAAAACTAAGCGATTGTAGCTTTTCCAGCCATATACATAAATGCTGGGAGCTAGTTTATTGTAAGGAGGGATACATCGACCTAACGCTGGGGGAGCAAGAATTGTCTTGCAAAGCCAACCAAGCAATCCTTATTCCACCCAATACCAAACACGCCCTAACTTTGTGCGGTGACGGACACAACTTCATCAGAGTGCTGCTTGAAGGTTCTTTCGACACCCAAAACGCTGTAGTGCTGGACGATGTGACCAAAGATTTGGAAAATATTTTGACTTTTGCCTACAAATGGGCTTTTATATCAGTGCATAACAAAGGAGATATGATAAGTCAAATTGCCAACATTCTCGAACTGATGATTGCCTACTTACTCACTTGCAAGACCAAGAATACCGCTGTGCTAAATATCGCTTTCGATATCATTGCCAACATGTCCAATCCCCAATATGATATTGACTCTGCTTTCGACAAACAAACTTTGTCCAAAGACTATCTAAGACGCCAATTCATCAAAGAACAAGGCATTTCACCTATCCAATTTTTGACCAACATAAGGATAGAATCTGCCAAAAGATTGCTCCAATGCAATATGATGCAAGACTCCAAAATCAACGAGATTGCCCTGTTGTGCGGTTTTGATGACCAATTGTATTTTTCGAGAGTTTTCCACAAAATCGTGGGAATGAGTCCTCGTGACTGGGCAAACAAAAAGAAAGTCTGATTGGCTTTCTTTTTTTTGACTATTTTCTTGATTTGATTGTAAAATTTGAATTGTCCTATGCGTTACAGCTCGAAAATAATTTCTTTGACTTCGAGTGGCTCGAATGATATGTTGGCGTCATCTATTTTTTCGACATCATTGCCCTTGACAAGATAAGCACCTTTGGAGCGAAAACCTACCATAATTTTGGTAGTGCAAGGCTGGTTGTACATTTCTTGCAAGGTGATTTTGACATATGTTTCGCCCTTGTCAAGTTTTACACGGCGGACAAGCACTGAGTTGTTGTCTACACTGACTACTCGCCTGATTTTTGGCAAAAATTCACTCACGATAAGCGGTGATATTTGGCTCTCGCTCAGTTCGGCAATGTTGCTATCTTGCCAATCGGCAACAAGCAAACTCACCGTATAATCACATTTGTATTTGCCTTTACCTAGCATTTGCATGCCCATTTGTCCATTGACAAAATACTCGATAGGTTGGTTGAAAATAACCGCAAAATCTTGCTCCTTATCCTTGCCAACCGCCACATTTTGGTGGCTAAATAACCAACTAGAAGATATGTTTTGCCACTCTTGCTGGCTGTCAAAATACACTCTGACACCCATGCGTTTGTCTCCTATCACAATGCGAGTGGTCACATATATGTTGCAATCTTCCTCATACAAAACAATTTGTTCGACATAGGAGTTGCGACCATGGTTGAAAATGTTTTCTTTGACTACCCTAGCGCCATCTATATAGCATTGGCTGGACACAAGCTTGGCTTCCAAAAGTTTTTGCTTGCCACCCAAGCCTTGTTTGACAAAGCGAGCATGCGCAAAAGAGCCGACAGATTTGTCTTGCATTTGGATACCGCTGATACAACCTTTGGTATCGAAAGTAATAGTGACAAGTCCATTGGACATCTGCTCATCTGTACAGGTCAACTTGCTCTCTTCACTCTCCAACTTTTGCAAAGTGGTTGTTTCGTAACCCTCTACCCTTGCCACATACCACTCATCGCCCAACTTGATATACTCTTTGCGAAAATACGATGTTGGATTGAGTACGCTGAGCTTTTGTTCTTTTAGCATTTTGGACAAAATTGTGTTGCGAGTCGCCGCCAATTTGCCTAGCAATGTAGTATAATCTTCTTCGTTTTTGTTGCTGCTACCAAAGTATTCTTCAAAAATTTTGTCGATTGGAGCTGATGAATAACTGAACCCATTGAGTTTGGCGGTTACCCCCAACCAATCTACACAAATGAGTTCTTTTTCGGCTTGATATTTTGTATTGTTGTCTTTGCGTGCTTGTTTTTTCATACTGCTCCTACACTTTATTGTAGCACCATTCGCCATATTTTTCAATAGCCTTGTTTGGCAAAAAAAATAGGAAGGCAAGCCTTCCTAAGAATTACAATCCTCTCTCCATTGCGGTGATACCTGTGCGGCATACCTTGTGTACCTTGTAGTGGTTGCGGTTGTTCATCAATTCGCTCATGAACTCATCAATCTTGTAAGTCGTGCCGGTGAGCTCCATAATCATACTGCTTGATGATATATCCAAAATAATTGCACCGAATGTATCGCACAAATGCACAACTTGTTTGTCAATCTTGTCCTCGAAAATTACTTTGACAAGCAAAAGCTCACGAGCAACGGTATTTTCCTCGTTGAGAGCTGTCACGCTGATAGTGTCCACAAGCTTGGCTGTTTGTTTGCAAACTTGTTCTAGAGCGTTGTCATCGCCATTGACCACAACGGTTATGCGTGAAATTTGTGGGTCATCGGTGGCACTAACTGACAATGAGTCGATGTTGAAGCCACGGCGACCGAATAGGCTAGATACTCTAGCCAATACACCAGAATTGTTGCGAACTACTACTGAAATAATGTGTTTCATAATGTTATCCTTATATCAAAGTTGAATATATTATAATATACACACACCAAAATTGCAATAAATTTTCAAAAATACTTTTGGGTCAGCTCATCTATCTTGTCATTTTTTACTTTTTTCAGTCTAGATTGGGCGGACTTCTGCTCGATAAGCTCATTGAGCTGGGCGTTGAGTTTGGTCAAATCTTGCTCACATTGCATGCGTGTATATGGCAAAAAATCGAATTTTTGTTCGGCTACAACTTCTTGATTTTCTTCTTGATACTCTTCCAAACACACTAAGTTGTCGCAAAAATTGCAATCAAACTTGTCTGCCACTACCAATGTCAATGACTTGTTGTACTTGGCGATTTTGCTCGCAACATTTACACAATCTCTTTGTTTGCATGCAAGCACGATACAATCAATATCGCTCATCATAGCACACTCCACACTGTCGATTGCTTGTTGGATATTGAACCAACTCGACTTGACCTTGGGAGCGAGCTCTATCGAAAATTGGTATTTTTCTACCATACCCCCAAACCCTTTATGCTTGGTTGGGCGAAAATTGTATAGCTTGCCTGTGACAAGTTTTCCTTGCGTGTTGTCCACAAGTTGTTGAAGCATCAAGGGCGTTGTTACCACGTCCAAATCTATAAAAAAAGCATATCTCATACCTACCTCCTTTGGGATTATCTTTGGTACAAAATATGCATATGTATCGACTTATTTGATATTTTAGTCGTTCTCTCGCTTGTTGAAAAACAAGTATTGTTGAGCATAACCTGACTGGTCGCCATACAAGTCTACCAAATACTTGCGAATGTCTTTGTCGCTCTTGCCTTCAATGCCGGTGATGTCTTTGTACACCTTGCGAATCCAAGTGTCAACAGGAAAAACATCTTGCTTGTGATAGCCGAACAAAAGTATACAATCGGCAACCTTTCTGCCCACTCCCAACAACTTACACAAGTGCTTTGCACCTTGTTCGCTGTCCATATTGCTTACACATTCTAGGTCAAAGCCCTCACACACTTTGGCAGCAGTGTCGAGCAAATATTTGTCCCTGTACCCTGCACCTATGCTTTTGTAAAATTCCACTCCCACGCTTGCCATAGCTTGTGGTGTTGGGAATGCGTGATAGTCGCCCATATCTTCGCCAAGTGCGTTGCAAAGTCTGTCGATGATTGCTTTGATACGAGGGATATGATTGTTGGCGGATATAATAAAGCTGATGAGCATCTCCCACTTGTCTTGTCTGAGTATTCGGATACCTCTGCCATACAAGGTAGCTTCTGCCATATATGGCAAACTCTTGATGCTCTCTTTTATTTTGCCATAGTCTGTGTCTAGGTCAAAATAATTCCAAAAATACTCCCTGTCATCGGACACAATCTCTACCCTGTCTGCATACTCTTTGACAATACACTTTTTGTCCAAAGTGAAAATTTGCCACTCATTTTCGCTTAGTTGATTGTAACGAAAAATTTGTCCACATTCGAGTATGTGCCGAATATCAAAACTGCTCCTATCCTTTATTATAATAACATTGTTTGTTTGCATAAAATCTCCGCTTTTGTACAATTTTAGCATATTTTGGCGGTTTAGTAAATAAAAAAACAGACTACCGAAGTAGTCTGCTGTGTTCGATAATTATTCAGCTGCGTAAACGCTAACTTGCTTTTTATCTTTACCCTTACGCTCGAATCTTACTACACCATCAATAAGTGCATAAAGTGTATCGTCACTGCCAATTCCTACATTGTTGCCAACATGGAATTTTGTTCCTCTTTGTCTTACCAAAATGTTGCCTGCACTAACGAATTGTCCATCGGCTCTCTTAGGTCCAAGTCTCTTGGACTCAGAATCTCTACCGTTTCTAGAGCTACCTACACCTTTCTTGTGAGCGAATAATTGTATATTAATAAACATATTATTGTACCTCCAATTCTATAAAATCAGAAAAGCCTTCGTGTAAATCTGCTATACCTAACAACATAGTGTCTAGTATCATATCACACCTAAGCCTGCTCGCTTTGTCCAAATCTTTGCTGAGGGTGGCTTTTAGGTATCCCCTTGTGTCATCTCTGACCAAATCGACATCTACACCTGCTACTTGCAAAAGTCCCAAAACTGCCGTTTGCACTATGGAACTGAGTGCTGCACATACGATATCTTCGCCTTCGACTCCGTATCCTGTGTGTCCGTCACATTCTATTTGAACAATGCTATTGTTGTGTTTTCTAACTACTACATGCGTCATATTATGCCTTGATTTCAGTAATCTTCAAAGCTGTAAATGGTTGTCTGTGACCTTGACGCTTACGAACGTTCTTCTTAGCTTTGTATCTAAAAACAACAATCTTCTTTGCCTTGTCTTGAGCTACAACTTCTGCCTTAACGCTTGCCTTAGAATCACAAACGATATTGCCTTCGTTGTTGAGCATAACAACATCCAAATTTACTGTAGCGCCTACTGGAGCATCGAGCTTTTCAACTTTGATCATATCGCCTTCAGCTACTCTGTATTGCTTGCCACCTGTCATTACGATTGCGTACATATATTACCTCCTCTCACCAGTCTCGCTGACACGGGTGTCCGATAGGAACTTAGACCCTACTCATGCGGCTCAGTTGCAATACTACCACAAAGTGCGTGGCAGTGTCAACCTAAATAACATACTTTTTGTATGCGTGCATTATATAATAAGCAATTTTTGCTTATTTTTTGCCAAAATTTGTTCTCTAAGCTTAATTTTAGCTTAACTGCGTGCCTAATTTTCTTAAAATTGTAAGTGCATTTTCTGCATATCCACTCTTTCGTCTATTTGTCTGTTGGGTTAAATCACTTTTGGGATTGTTACAATCTCGAATTGACACTCAATACAACATTCGAGCGGTGTTTGGAATGTCAAGCACTGCACCAAACAACACTTTCAACTCGAATTTTTCCACGTGCATATTCTCATCAGGCAACATATAAATGCGTTTGTCCGCCCATTCGTTGCAACATTCTTTCTCGAGTAGTCTTGCACTGAAAAGCTTGTTGAATACACTTGGATTGACTCTCACAAGCACGGCTTTGTTGTCTGGACAATTGAAGCAGGCATTGAGAGAGTTCTTGATTTTGCCCGCTACGTGTTCATCGCTGTAAACATATCCATTGCCCCTACAATACGGACAAGGTTGGAGCATAACCGACTCTATCATACTTCTTTTTTTCTTTCGAGTAAGCTCGACAAGCCCCAACTGGCTCATTCCCATAATGGTAGTTTTGGTGCGGTCTTTGTCCAATTCTTGTCGCAACGCTTCTAGCACTTTGTCGATATGTATCGAGTTATTCATATCTATGAAGTCGATTATGACTATGCCACTGATGTTGCGAAGTCTGAGTTGTCTAGCTATTTCGACAGCCGCTGTCTTGTTGGTTTCAAAGACAGTTTCTTCTAGGTTTTTGTCGCCCACATACTTGCCTGTGTTGACATCGATGACAGTCAAAGCTTCAGTGCGGTCGATGATAAGATATGCCCCATTCTTCAGCACAACTTTCTTTTCGAGCAAGCTGTCAATCTGTGCAGTCAAGTTGTATTTGTGCAACAAGTCCTCCACTCCATCATAATATTGAAACAAGTCTGGCTTGGCTTGGTGAAGTTTTGGGAATGCTTCTATGAACTCTTTGTGCAGCTTTTTGTTGTTGATAATCACTCTGTCCACATCAGGTCGCAACATATCTCTCACGGCTCTGATTGCAAGGTCTTCTTCCTTGTACACTACCGAGCAAACTTTCTTGGTCAAAGCGGTTTTTTTGATAGTCTCCCACTTTTGGGCAAGCTCGTACATTTCTTCTTTGATTTCTTCTAGTTCACAATCTTCCGACTGAGTCCTGAGGATATATCCATATCCGTTTGGCTTGTTGGCAGTCACATAATCAATGAGTTGGGTACGCTTGTTCTCATCAGTGATTTTGCGAGATATGCCCACATAATCAAGCTGTGGCATAAAGACAACAAGTCTGCCGGCTAGCGATATATTTTGGGATATTCTTGCTCCCTTAGAACCGAATTGGTCCTTGACAACTTGGACAATGATTTGGTCACCTGCTTTAAGATTGAGATTTGGGTCGGTCACACCTTGTAGTTCTTCCTTGTACTCCAAAGTATCACCGGCATACAAAAATGCGTTCTTCTCCAATCCGATGTTGACAAAAGCGGCTTGCATACCCTGCAAAACGTTGGCAACTCTGCCCTTGTATATATTGCCTACAAGTGTAGCGTTGTTTTTCCTATCCACCCAAAACTCAACCAAGTGTCCATCTTCTACAATGCACACTTTGGTGTTGCTGTTGAGTACGTTGATAAGTATCTCTTTCATCTCAAAAACTCTCCTACACTGACAAGTTTTTCGCCATCTTTTACAAGTTGTTTGGTGCGGATTATGCCGTTGCGGTTAGCTTTGATGCCAAAGTTGGTCACCAAGCTGTCTACAAAACTGTCCACTCTAAGATTGATATTGCCAGTCGCCAGCACACATACAATTTCTTCGCCCTCGACCCTTATATCGAATATCATATCCCTGATTTCTTTTTGGATAGGCTCGCCCTTTTTGACAGTGTCAATGACATAACTAGACTTGTCCAAAATGCCTGTCACCGCCTGCAAATTACCGCTTGCTTTGATACGATATTCGCTTGCCACCACGATGAATGCAAGGTTGGGATTCTTGAGCAATTCTACCGCCCAGCTACCTACCAATCCAGCTGGCACTGACCTGTTGAATCTCTCCAAAAACTCACTAGCACTTACGCCTGTGCATTCTACACCAAAATACTCGGCATCACTTTGGACACCTAGTGGCAATGGCGTAGTGGTGTAAGTCAGCATATGTGGCACAAAACCTTTGGAATATTCTACATTGATTTTGCCACGTTTGAGCGCTCTTTGAAGCACTTTCAATGTATCTTTGTGCGATACATAACCCATATCGCCTATTTTTTTGTGTTCTACAATTATCATTCGAAGCATCTCCCTAACTTGCTTGCACCACAGCCGTTGCATTTGCCCATACAATTTGGTGTGGTGATGCCTTGCCTTGACTTGTATCTTTCGCTGAGCAAGTATTTTTTGGTAACGCCGTTGTCCACTATATCCCATGCAAAAACTTTGTCTTCGGCTTGTTCGCCAGTGTATTCTTCGAGATTGATATTGTTGTCCTGCACGGCTTTCATCCACCCCTCAAAATTGAAGTGTTCGCTCCAACTGTCGAATACACAGCCGTTGTGATACGCATCAACAATCACACTAGACAACTTTCTGTCACCCCTTGCAAGCAAGGATTCGACTACTGACGACTCCGCTCCGTGCCAACTATATTTGACATTTTTCATACGCAATTTTTCTATCAAAAACTCTTGTTTTTCTTTCATTTCTTGCATACTTATTTGTCGCTCCCATTGGAATGGAGTGAGTGGTTTTGGTATAAATACCGCTGTCGAAACGATGATGTTGAGCATCTTTGACTTGCCGTATTGGCGATGTAAATCCTTGACTAGATTGACTATATCCACGATGCCTTGCAGGTCCTCCATAGTCTCGGTCGGAAGCCCTATCATGAAGTAAAGTTTGACATTCTTTACGCCATATTCCATAGCTCCCTTGATAGAGTTGTAGACGTCTTGCTCGGATACATTCTTGTTGATGACGTTACGCAATCTTTGAGTGCCTGCCTCAGGTGCAAAGGTCAAAGATGAACCGCCCATTTCTTGATATATCTCCGCCTCGAAGCTGTCAAGTCTGAGTGATGGCAGGGCAAGTTTGATTTTTCGCTCATCTGCCTCGACTTTTAGCTGATCTACCAAATCTTTTAGTCCGCTATAATCACTGGTTGACAATGATGACAAGCTGAGTTCATCATACCCTGTATTGTCCATAAGTGCTTTGGCATAATTCACCAAAGTACCAACTTTTCGCTCTCTGATTGGGCGATAGTAGAAGCACGCTTGACAAAATCTGCAACCATTGGCACAGCCTCTAAAAAGCTCTATGGTCGAGCGGTCGTGTACTATGTCACAGTTTGGTACAAGAATATCTGTCGGAAAATATGACTTGTCCAAGTCCTGCACAACCGCTCTTTTGGTAGGATTGTTAAGACTAGGAATATATACACCCTCGATAGTTGTCGCTCTCTTCAAAAACTCTTGCTTGGATATACCCTCTTTCATACACTTGTCGTGCAACTCGTTGAATTGCTTGAAGTTGATTTCGCCTTCACCTATCATAATTGCATCGAAAAAGTCTGCAAACGGCATTGGATTGACTGCACAAGGACCGCCTGCAATAATCACCGGATAGCTGTCATCACGGTCGGCTGCATAATAAGGAATATGTGCCAAATCGAACATATAAATTATATTGGTGAAGTGCAACTCGAATCCTACCGAAAATGCTACCATATCAAAATCAAGTAGTGGTCGCTTGGTTTCGAGAGAAAAAAGTGGCAAGTTGTGTTCTTGAAGCTCCTTCGCCATATCAAGGTCTGGCGCAAAGCTACGCTCACATACAAAGCCTTCCATATCGTTGAGCATGTGATACAAGATACGCACGCCGATATTGCTCATACCTACTTCGTACTTGTCACAAAAGCAAAGACAAGTCCTGTGAGAACAAGGCTTGTCCATATTAGGCAAATTGTATTCGCCACCTACATAACGAGCTGGCTTTTCTACTCTCAAGAGTATGTCGCTGAGTATATCTTCCATTACATCACCAAAGCAGCAGCACCCAAAAGTCCTGCGTTGTTGCCTAGGCTGGCTTTGATAACTTGTATATAAGGTTTGAATCCGCTCTTGTCCAAATACTCATTTAGCTTGGTTTGGATTGGGCGGAAAATATGATCGCCTTCGTGAGAAATTCCACCACCAATGATGAATGCTTGTGGGTGAAGAATATTGCCAAGACTGATAAGTCCTGCTGTGATATAATCAAGATATTGGTCAACCACTTTGCTTGCAACTGGACAACCATTGTCACGTGCTGCAAAAGCAGTTTTACCATTGATTTTGCCCTCTCTTTCGATGAGGCGAGCAAGCTCGCTGTTTGGATTGGCATCAGCGGCTCTCTTTGTTTGGTTGATAAGTGCGGTAGCCGATGCGTATCTCTCCCAACAACCCTTGTTGCCACAATTGCATTGTTCGCCATCATAGACAAGTGTCAAGTGTCCTGCTTCTGCGCCAGCACTGCCCATTCCGCCAAAAATCTTGCCGTCAATGATAATGCCTGAGCCTATACCTGTACCCAAAGTGATGAATACCATATTGGAATACTCTTTTCCGCTTCCGAATTTTTGTTCGCCAAGTGCAGCACAGTTGGCATCGTTGCCTACCACACATCTAAGACCTGTCGCTTTGGACAAATAGCCTGCAATGTCAATGTCGTACCAACCAATGTTGGCAGCTGCCACTACCTTACCTTGGGCAGTGTCGGCAACTCCTGGAATACCAATACCTATACCACCCAATGTCTTGAATGGCACATCGAGCTTAGAACACAAAGCATGCAAATTGACAATAATGTCTTCTGCTATCTCTTCAAAGCTTCTTTCTTTGCCTGTCTTGAACAAAGAATTGATAAGGATTTTGCCGCTCTCGTCGACAAGACCTATTTTGATGTTGGTTCCACCAATGTCTACACCTGCATAAATCATAAAGCACACCTAATAATAAATGTTTATTCTAAATAATATTTTAACAAAAACAAATAATTATTTCAAGTCTATATACTATATTTGTCGATTTTGTTGCAGGTTTTTGCACATTCTCCAATCTGAGCACTAAGTTCGTTGTTTTGGCAAAGCTGACCAAACTCTTCTTCGGTCAATTTATACAAAAAATTTCCTTGACTGTCCACCACTTCAAAATCCAACATTTCTTTGGAATTGAGCATGCCAAGTCCTCTAAAAAGTGGCATATCTTCGGATACCAAAATTGTGCATTTTCTCAAACCGTGTCGATAATTTTTGACAAAACACATTGATTTGGACACATAATTTATCTCTTCGTTTTCGCTCTTTTCCGCACCACCAAAAACAAGGAAAATACCCCCTATCGCAAGGGTAGGATTGGGATAACAAAACATCAGTACCAACCCACCCACAAAAAGCAAAATGCCTAACACAAGGGTAATGATTTTCAACCATTTGATGACAAGAAGCTTGTTGCGTGACAGCGTTATGATGACCTTGGAGCCGTCTAGCGGATAACACGGAAAAAGATTGACCACTCCGAGCATAACGTTGGCTATGCAAAAGTCGAGCGTCACGCTGTACAACGATGGCACTAGCCACCACATTGCAACGATGACCAGCGCCACCACAAAGTTGAAAATAGGACCGGCTAGAGCAATGATAATGTTGTCAACACCTTGGTAGTTGTCACTTACACTCATCACTCCGCCATAAGGCATCAGCGTGATTGTGCCAGTGTTGTAGCCTCGCCATTTTGCCATGCGGTTGTGAGCAAGCTCATGTGCTAAAATTGCGACAAAATACCCTGCCATAACAAGCAATTTGCCTGCTATGATAAAGTAGATTGTCAGCAAAATGAACAATGGGTGAAATTTGAATTTCAAAACGCTAGCATAATAAGTCTAGATATGACAATTCCTGCACTGATTGCCACACAAATAATTGATTGGACAACAAAAACATCGAGCAAATTTACCTTAGATTTTTTCTTGACAACTCTCTCTACATTTTCGTTTGGATAACTGATTGTCTGTGCTAGTTGATATTGGTCGTACTTCATACTCCACCCCCTCGAATTGATAGTATAATGTATGACTTGCCTGTTTGATTTAGACCATTTTGTCTAGCATAAAATAATTATATTGATTTTTGATTTTGGCAATCTAATTGATTGTTTTGGGGCTTTTTAGATGAGAAGCAACTACGCTTATATCTATCTTAAAGTTGCCCCCTTCCAACATTTCACAATCAATATCAATGTCACCCACCATAGTCATATAACAGTCAAAAACTGAATACATATCGCCTTTTAGCACCCTAAAAAAACCTTCATAAGAGTTGAGCTTGTCTTGCATAATGACCTTTTTCAATCGCTCGATTGCTTGTTTGCTATTGTTCTTCATAGACCTTTCTCCAACCACATTTTGAGCTTACCAACCACGCCTTTGAACCTCAATGTCGTGTCATAAATTCTCCTCTCCCCTGTCACCAAATTGTTGGCAATTATGTCCACTGCTATTTTGGACGGAAAGCTCGACAGGCCAAGTCTACCTAATTGGGAATACACTGTCAACTTGTCATCTTCCGGCACTACTCCAAGCAACGGATACCTCAGAGCTTTGGCAATTTCTTTGCCGTCCATCATATTGCCTTGAAGCACCAAATCACCTCTCACTCGATTGACCACAACCCCAATCGATGACAATCCATAGCTCGCCAAAACTGACAAAGTTTTGTCAGCATCTCGTATTGATGGAATATGAGGTGTGGTCACCACGATTCCCTCATCGCAACCACTGACCGCCCTGTGGAAGCCATCTCCCAATCCTGCAGGACAATCTACCAGCACAAAGTCAAACTCACTCTCTACCCTTGCAAGGAGTTGTCTAAAAACTTGACTGCTGTACTTGTTGTCCACGAAAGCACCAGCAGATGGCAAAATATAAAGCAGAGCATTGTATTCGTCCTGCACAAGTGCATTGGATATGTTGCATTTGCCCTCCAACACATCTGACAAATCATACACCGTTCTGTTTTCTATACCCATCACGACATCTAAGTTGTTGAGTCCAACATCTCCATCAATAATCAATGTTTTCTTGCCAAGCCCTGCCAAACTTATGCCCAAACTTGCGGTTATGGTAGTCTTTCCTACTCCACCTTTACCTGATGTTATCACTATTTTTCTTGCCATAATATCTCCTAAATCGGGATTATTATAGAATATTTACGCAACAAAATTTTGGCAATTTTGGGGATTTTTGCACGATTTTTGCAAAAAAAATAACGACCAACAAAAGTCGGTCGCCATAATCAATATTATTTCATACTCTCGACATTGAGCATTTTTGCCAACAGGGAGCGGTCATCTAAAAATCTCATACCGCCTTTGACTATGTCGTTGGTTGGGTCTGTGGATATGTTGACACCCATTTCCATAGCTTTGGATATATACTCACCAAGCCCCGGGAACAAACTGCTGCCACCGCTGAGTGTGATACCATTCAGATAAACTTCTTGGGCAAGATGCTCAGGAATCTCGAAACTTATGTTGTATATAACTTCCACAATCTTTGCCACTTGTCCCTCGATAGCATTCTTGATATCTTTGGCAGAGATTTTGTATTCATAAATGCGGTTGGTAGCAATCTCTTGAAGTTCTAGACTGGTGCAAGTAAGGTCATTTTCGTACAAACTTCCCACTTGTTTTTTCACCTTTTCTGCAAGGTTCATTGGCAAACGACAACGCTTGGTATCTGTGATATAGTCGATGATAGCTTGATTGAAAGTATCACCGCCAATGTTGACACTGCAACCAGCCAAAATGCCATTTGGTGACACAATCGCCACTTCGGTTTTGCTCGCTCCAATATCCACCACGAATTGGGTAGAGGCACAATTCACGCTGGCAGCCACCGCAATAGGTGACTCCAAAATGATGACTTCCCTAAGTCCTGCTTTGAGCAAAAGTTGTTCGATTTGGTTCTTTTCTGTATTGGTAAGTCCGCAAGAAACACAAGCAATAGCCTTGATTGGTTGGCGATAAATGATGCGATTTGGCACCAGTTTGCCCAAAAATTCTTTGAACATCATCACGAAAGCATTTTCGTGCAACACAATGCCGCCTTTTACTGGAAAAACAAGTTGTTGTTCTTCCGTTGGTCTGTTTTCCAAAGCTGCCCTACCACATTTAACCAAACGAAGCTTGCCTCTTGCGCCCTCTAACAAGGCTACACAAGGCTCTTTTAGCACAATTCCTTTGCCTTTTTGACTAATTGTAACAAATTTTGTTCCGATGTCTATGACCAATTCAGCCATTCCCATATTATTTCTTGATACTCCTTATTGCTTGTTCTACTTTTTCCATAGGTAGCCCAACTATGTTGGTATAGCTACCCTTGTAGGACTTGACCACTTGCTTGTCTTGAATGCCGTAAGCACCTGCTTTGTCAAGTGGGTTGTTGGTGTCGATATAATTGTCTATCATCTCATCTGTCATATCACAAAACGTAACATACGACTTGTCATAAAATACTTGTCTTTTACCTTGATATGATATGCACACGCCTGTGTATACACAATGCGTTTTACCAGACAATTCTCTGAGATATTGGTGTGCCACTTCTTTGGTATGTGGCTTGCCGTAAACTTTGCCTCTCATATACACAATAGTGTCCGCACTAAGCACAATGTCGCTTGGGAACTCTCGGTCAATATCCGCCATTTTGAGCTGAGCTAGATATTTGACAATGTTAGACGGCTTGGTATAATCGCATTTTTCATCAACCTCGCGGCTGACAATTTGCACTTCACCAAACACTTCTCTCATCAACTCTTGTCGCCTAGGCGACTTGGAAGCCAAAATTATTCTAGTCATTTACTTCTTCCACAATATTTTCTTTATTTGGAATAAGTTGACCTTTTTTCATTTGCTTTTTGAGTTCTTTGTTACGCTTCTTTACCACACCTGCAAAATCCCAATTACCTTGCAAATCCTTGCTGAATTTTACAAGTTTGTTGGCTGCTTTTTCTCGTTCTCTCTTGACCATACTTTCTCTTGCGGTCTTGGCATACCAATATGCCGCCATTTCGCCGTTTTGTTCTTTTTCATAAGTTTGGGCTAGAGAAAAATATATAGAACTCTCTCCTGCTTTGGCACGAGTTTCTTTCCATTTGAATGCTTCCACTTCATTTTTTGGAGTGTCATACAAGCCTTTCTCGAACATCTCTTGCATAAGCTTGGCAGCATTGATATTGCCACCCTCTGCCGCCATTGCAAAATACTTGCGAGCTAGCTCATCATCAGTCGCAAGTCCACAACTTCCTGTCAAATAGTATGTCGCAAGCTCATACATTGCAATATGGTTGCCAGTATGCACAAGCTCATTGATTGACTCATATGCAAGATTTTGGTCGGCTACAACACCAATACCATTGGCATAGCAGTTGGCAACACCGATTTTGGCATCTTCACAACCTAGGGCGACAGCTTTTGTATAATAATCAAAACACTTTTCTGGTTTGTTGTTGGTTTGGTTGATTGTGCGGTCACAGAGTTTGCCTAGCTCATAATATGCTTGTGCATAGCCTGCGTTGGCAGCTACCAACAATCTCTTTTCAGCCTCTTTCATATCTTTGTTGACACCATAGCCGTTGACATAGCAAAGTCCAACATAATAGCTGGCGATTGCGTTGTGTTGTTTTTCGGCACTAGTGAACAAGTCGAAAGCAATCTTGAAGTCTTGGTCACAACCAAAACCTGTAAGATAACAAATACCAAGACTTACGGTCGCTTGCACGATACCTTTGCGGTGAGCCTCGACATAATACTCATAGGCTTTCCAATAGTCTTGTTTTACACCTGCACCCAAATCATAGGCATAGCCCCAACAATATGTAGCCATTGGCACTTGTTTTTCATCGATTTTCTTTAGGTAAGCTATAGCTTTGTCATAGTTTTGTTTTACGCCATCACCCTTGAAATACTTGATAGCAATGGCGAGCATAGCAGGCATACAACCTTCTTTGGCAGACAATGCAAAACTTTGGATAGCTGATCTTTGCTTGATGATAGCCATATTCTTTTCGACAGCTGAGGCATCAGGAGAAGCATAAATCTCTTTGGACTCCACTTCCAATCCCAAGCCTTCTTCGTATATGCTAAAAGCATTGTTTTTCTCTTTTGCCTTGTCAAAATACTCTTCGGCTAGCATTGCTTTTTTCTTGCCAACCTTGCCATATTGGTAGAGCATACCGAGGCTAAACTCAGCCAAGCCATCTTCCGCTTGGGTAGCCAATTTATAATATTTTTCTGCTGTCTTTGGATTGGCAATTACGCCATAACCATTGAGATAGCAATAAGCTACAAAATTGTATGCGTAAGGATATTGTTTGCCAACTTTCTTGGCGATTTTCATACCTTGCATATCGCTTTGCTTGACACCTACCCCCTCAAAATACATTCTTGCAAGCAAAAGCTTAGCTTTGACATCTTTTTTGGCGAGATGACTGATTTCTTTGACTGTTGCCTTATCGATTTCTTTAATATCCATAACAAACCTACTTATATTATTTATATTATATTTTATTATAACATATTTTATATTAGATATCAACTACCGTTTTTATATTTTTACAAAATGCGTGCGGCTTTTACTTTATTTTTTTCCAAATATCAATAAATTTTCAATTCTGCTCGTTTTGCAAAAAAAATATCCAGCCTAAACTGGATAATCTTTTATAGAATTTGCAAGTTCTTTTTGTATGCCCTTCTAAAATCACTGACTGCATTCATTGCATCTTTGATTTCGAGAGAACAGTCGCCATCATTTTCTGTCTTCATAATAACGCTGTCGCCAAGCACATCGCAAGTGATATTGGTGATAACACTGCTCATACTTCTGTCAAGGCTCTCTGCTATGCGGACAATAACGCCAAGCTTGAATACTGCATCCAAATCTTCTTCGGTGAGCATATCTCTATATCTCATAAATTCTGCAGTGTCGATGTCGCCTTTGCGGTGCATTGATGCCACGAAAGCCGCCATAACAAGGTCTTTGTGAGATATACCGTACAAGTTGGAGTTGAGAATGATATAGCTAGAATGTTTGTGGTGATTGTAGTACTTGATATGGTTGCCACAATCGTGAAGCATTGCCGCCGTTCTGAGTACTTTTACATAAGCTCTTGGGAGTTTGTGCAACACTTTGAGCTGTTTGAAAAGTTGGATAGACAAAGTGTATACTTGCTCTGCGTGAACGATATTTTCGCCAAAGAAGTTGAGCAAAGTATAAATGCTGTGTCCTAGCACGTCGGTAATTGGTTTTTCGTTGGTTGATGGTACAGCGTACTTGAACATTGTACCCTCTCTAAGTCCACTGCCTGACACTACCAAAGAATCCGAATTGGTATATGTTGCAATCGCTTTGATTGCAGACAAAGCGGCAGGGAAAATATCTGCTCTTACACTTGACAAACCTTTGATTTTCATAGTTTTGTCAAGGTCTAGGCTCTTGATATTGTTGTAAATGCTGTTGAATTCGCCGATAGGTACAACGTAGTTGTGAGTCATATCGAGCGGATATTTTTTGAGTTTTCTGCTGATTTTGCCGATATTGCGGAAAGTGCCACCCACACCAATAAGTTTGGTATCTGGGAGCAAGTCTTTTATCCAATCGAGTTTGTCAAGCTCTTGCATCACATAAGCTTCGATGCGTTCTGCTCTCTCTGCTGGGGTCAAATTCATTGTCTTGAACATATCTGTCAAAACGACTGAGCCGACAGGCAAAGTAGAATGAGCAAGCAAGCTCTTGCGGTTGTAGTAAACAATTTGGGTGCTACCGCCGCCAATGTCAATAATTATACCCCTAGGTATATCCATAGAGTTGATTACACCTTGATAAACAAGTTGTGCCTCTTCCTCGATGTCCAATACTTTTAGTTTGATGCCTGTAGTTGCCTGAACTTCATCCAAAAAACCACGTTGATTTTTCGCCTTTCTCACAGCTGCAGTAGCGTACGCATAAATATGTGTAACGTTGTTGGCGTCACACAATCTTCTAAACATTTTGAGAGTTTTGATAGTTTGCGCTACTCTTGCTGGTTGCAAAAATCCGTCCAATTCCATGTCTTGAGCAAGACGCACGGTTTCTTTAAGTTCATCAAATACAGTAAAATAACCACCGTCAAGAATATCAACTAAAACTAATCTAAGCGAATTCGATCCCAAATCTATTATCGCAATCTTTTCCATAAGTTCATTACCTCATTTGATTTATTCCAATGATATTGTAGCACACCTTTATATTTATGTCTATACCCAATTTTTATTATTTATATAGATTTTGCAAAATATTATTCCCCAATATGGCAACAACACCGCCAAACAACTTATTTTTATAACCTTTATAGATAAGTTTGTGCAAATAAATCTTGGGTAAAATATAAAAGACTTGATTTTTGTACAATGGTGATATATACTAGGTTTGTTGTGGAGATGTATCGAAGTGGTCATAACGAGAACGACTCGAAATCGTTTAGTCGATTATTCGGCTCGTGAGTTCGAATCTCACCATCTCCGCCAAGTGAAACTCGTTTGAACTTTTTTGGTTCAAGCGAGTTTTTCTTTGTTTTGGCGGTCGTTACGTCTGCTAAGTCGTCTGGTTCTGCAACCATTTCTTCGTTCTCTTCGCGCTTTACAACGGTCGGATGATTCGCATCCGTATTGTAGAAAATCAGCACTCTGTCGTCGTACAGAATCACGCGGTTGATAAACGAGTTAAAGAACTCGTTTTTTTCTTGGTCGTCCTTATACTTTTTATGGGCAAATAAGTTGAGAAAAGCCTTGACTTTATCCACTTCAAGCGGCTTTATCTGTCGCGCCTTTTCGAGTGCGATTTTGACTTCTATTTCTTCCTTTTGCGTTTCGAGCGTAAGAAGTCGTTCCTTAGTCGATTTCGTCACTACGCCCTGTTCTATCGCGGACAGCAGTGCGTTTATCGCTTTGTCTTTGGCTTTCAGTTCGCTCTCAAAATTTTCAAGCGCTGCGGTTTTGGTTATTTCCGAATTGAACTTTGAGGCGACCTGTTCGGCTACTTGTTGTATGACTTCCGGTCGTAAGACGTATTCAATCGTCGTCTTGAAAACGAGATCTTCCAGATCCTGCTGCCTGTAACTCTTTTTCCCGCAGGACTTTTTGTTTTTCTTTCTGCCGAAGCATTTGTAATAGTGGTGGAGTTTACCCGTTTGGCTTGTTCCCGTTTCGGCAGTCATCAGATTACCGCAGTAGCCGCAAAACAGTTTTCCGCTCAGAATATACGGTTTTTCGCTCTTGTATTCTCTCGGCTTGTGCTTGTGTTCGTCCATCACGGCGTTGCAATCGTAAAACAACTTTTCATCCACGATTGGCGGTATGACGTTGGTGTAAACCGTCCCGTGAGAATTGACGATACCGATATACTTTTCGTTACGGATAATTCTTGCAAAACTGTTCATATTGAACGGCGAACCTGCTTTCGTTCTGATCCCTTGCGCATTAAGCCGGTCTATGATATCCTTTGCTTTCTCACCGTTTTTGTACCTTGTGAACATATCCCGAACGATATCGGCTTCGTAAGTATTTATTGTCCATTTTTTATCCACGATGTCATATCCGAACAGCCCGTATCCGCCGATGAAATTGCCTTTGATCAGACTTTCCCGAACACCGCGACGAACCTTTTGTGAAAGTTCGGCAGAATAATACTCCGCCATACTTTCAAGCATCCCTTCCACAAGGATTCCGCTCGCGTCCTCGGTAATGTTTTCCTTTGCGGACAGAACGCGCACGCCGTTCTTCTTTAACTTTGCCTTGTAGTTTGCGCTGTCATAACGGTTACGGGCAAATCTATCCAACTGATAGACGAGAACGTAGTCAAAATTTTTCTTTTTACTGTCTTCAATCATTCTGAGGAACTCCGGACGCTTGTCCGAAGTTCCCGTTAAAGCCCTGTCTATGTATTCGGCAATCACAACGTAATCGTTGCGCCTTGCAAATTCGTAGCATTCCCGAAGTTGTCCCTCGATAGACTGTTCCGTCTGGCTGTGCGAACTGAATCTTGCATATATTACGACTCTTTTCTTCATGTTTTCTCCCTTCTGCCGAATACCTTTTCGGGCGTTACTTCTTCTGTGCTACCGCCGCATTTTACAAAGTCGAGTAGCAGATTCGCAAGTATACTTGCGCTTGCCTCTAATCTTTCTTTCGGCAGATTGAGTCTGCCTTTTTCTGTTTCTCTCGTTAAAAGATTTACTTCAACGATATTGTCTTGTATCCGCTTCAACGAACATCATCTTTATTGCGCGGATACGATGTGCTCTTTCCCGGTGGATACTATGTACTCTCTCCATTTGCCGCAAAATCCTCCTTTCAGATTTTCG
>CAMFVQ010000046.1 GCA_945992255.1 uncultured Clostridia bacterium | reverse complement strand
AAGATATTGAAGTATCAAACACCAGCAGATTTATTTAATCAAGAATTATCTAAAGTGTTGCACTTCGCTTGACAATTTACTTATATAAAAATGGACGATTTGATTCTTGAGATAAATCTTTATCTTTGAATTCAGAATAGACGTTTTCACATATAAGCTCAGCTTCATCAAGTTTATTGAGTTTTTTTAAACAATTAGCATATTGGTGAACATCCCATAATTCATGAGTTTCTGGGAACGCCTCGTATAATTCTTTACATAAAGGCAGTGCATCTTCATATTGCTGTAAAGAAGGTGAGCCTTCTCTCAAAAGCCTTTTAGTTATACTTCTAATTTCATCCAAATTCCCCATTTTATTATCCTTTTTACAATTTCTTTGTATCAATATTGTATCCTTGATTACAAAGTTCTTTGGCTAAGTTTATCGTAACATCGTCGACTTTATTGCTAAAAGGGATATAGACTAAACCCTGAATATCTGATGGCTTTTCAAAATCTCTATCTTCTTTTAACAATATTGCGACTTTGTCTCGACCTAATTTGGATAAAAACATTCCCAATTCTAATACAACATTTTGCCTTACTCTTTTTTTATGTGTCGACTCGGTTAGAGCTTTTCCTTCATCATCCGGTGTAGCCAAAACGATAGCATATTGAACTTCTTTTGAGTACTCTTCTAATTTTTCGATGATGGTTTGTCCTGCCGACACCTGTTGGTCAAGAATTATCGGTTCAAGATCCCAACGACGTAGCATAGCTTCTAATTGCGTTTTTGCTATATCATCATGACCATAAACCACAAAAATCTTGCGATTTCCAATATGACCAGACTTTCCAGCCAAAACATCTTTTACCTCTTGTATGTTTTTCCCTTGGACATTATGGTTTCCGTTGCTAAAACAGTTGATAATTGCGCCATTGTCTAATTTGAGGCAAATACCGTTTGATATTTTCTCCTCAGAGACCACATTATATTTTCCTTTGATAATTTCCAAAATTTGTTCTTTTTTCATTTTTAACTCCTTATCAATCTAAAAATCTTTTCCGTACTTCCGCTATTTTTTCTTAGTTTTAATACACATAGTTACGGCTAATGCAATTTTTCAAAATCCATATCCTTTCCCCCCTTATTCCTCAAACTTAATGCCCTTACTCTCGCAAAAGGCGTAAAACTTGCCTTGGGAGACGATTTGCGGTTCGCGGTTGTCTTTTTCCCAACGGCAAATAGTGGCGTAAGAAACGCCGAGTTCTTTTGCAAGAGCCTCCTGTGTCAGAAGCAGTTTCATTCTCGCATATTTCACTTTTTCGGAAAATTTCATTTTGCACCTCATTCTTCGTCTGATCCGTCGGTTAATTTAAGCGTATCTTCTGTCAAAACCTTCATCTGACGGATTGCTGCCGTTATATTTCCCGGCTTTCGATATAATGCCGATTGCGTTTACGCTGTCTATCCATTTTTTCGGCGTCATTGTAAAGTAATTATGTCTGGCTTCGCTTCTAAACGTATCGAATTCGACACGGTTAAAATGTTGATATGGATTTCCTGATCCAATACGGTAATTTCTTTATTTCTCATAATCTTTGCGACCTTCACATAAAATTTATTATATTATAACATATTTTGACAGAATAATCAAGAGAAAAGTCGGCAGAAACGCCGACTTTCTCAATAATAAATACTTACTTTGAAAAACAATCATTTTTTACACTTTTTCATAATGAAAGCAAAAGGATCATTTTATAAGCAAAGAGGCGAAACCAATAGATATTTTGCCTCTTTGTTAAATGCGTACAGTTCGACATCGCGCGATTCATTCCCGCCACAAAATATGGACTGTTGTGTGCAGTCCATTTTTTGTTACAAGCAACATAATAGGGATTCGAACGAGAGCGTTAAGAAAGGTTGCCAGTGGCAAGCTTTTAGCGGCTGTCCGAAGGCTTTTTGCAAGTGAAAGTCGCCACTCGAACCTATAACCTTGCAAAAAGACAAGAAGAAATCCCTATTCCTCCGCCACAAAATATGGACTGTTGTGTGCAGTCTATTTTTTGTTACAAGCAACATAATAGGGATTCGAACGAGAGCGTTAAGAAAGGTTGCCAGTGGCAAGCTTTTAGCGGCTGTCCGAAGGCTTTTTGCAAGTCTTAGTCGCAACTCGAACATATAACCTTGCAAAAAGACAAGAAGGAATCCCTATTCCTCCGCCAACAAAACGGACTGTTATATGCGGTCCGTTTTTTATTGCAAGTAACATAATAGGGCTTCGAACAAGAGCATAAAAAGGGCGGTTCTTTTCAGAATTCGCCCTTGTGTGGATAGTTTTACTAAATGTTAGTCGCCGTTGATGAATTTATCCAAATCTTCTATGCTAATCATGCCTTTTGACAACAACAAAAACTTGTCATTGTACACATCGACACAGCTACCGCCCATTTGCAATAGATAAGCAAAAATATCATCACCCACATTGCTATCTGTCCAGCGGTTGCAAAGTCTAAAACTTATTTCGCCACTATCTACATTTAGGTCAAAGTGGCCGTCATTTAGGTCGTTGTTAACCATACAAACTGCCAGCGCCCCATCTTTTATCTTAGCTTTGTCGAAAGTTACCGGCAACAATGATGTAAATATCAAAAGATTGTCGCAGGCATTTACCGCCATAGCTATATCCATTGGCAAATCATCGCCACTCAAACATGCCGTAAGCACACTGATTCCTTCTTCCTGAGTATCAAGAATATGATATTCCAATTCTTTCCTTGTAAAATAATCACAAAGTTTGCTAAAAATCTTAGCCCCCTCTTCATAGTCTTCTTTCATGATAGTTCCATCTGCACTTATTTTCATAAACTCCCCCTTGCCTTTAAGACCAATGCTTATAATAATATTATATCAAATATTTTGGCTTTTTCAATAGCTTCTCAAAATTCTTCCTCTAAATATTATCGATACAATGTTCACACAAAAACACCCACTTTACATTGTGAGTGTTTTGCATTTTTTGTTTTGTTTTTGTCAAAAATCGTGATATGTATCGACTTTTTGTGGGTGAAGTCTTGTCAACTTGCCTATTTTTGCCAAGCAACTATCCTTGCATACGACTGCCCCGCTTATGCTTTGTTGTACAATTTCTTTGCTTGGTCGGTCATACTGCCGTCGTCATTGTAGACAACTAGGCTGTCCACCACAATACCGCTTTGTCCGTTTTTCTTGCCTTCGATGATGAAGGTATCTGGGCGTTTGTCCGCCTTTGGATAGATGAGAGTCATCTTTTTTGGACTTAGGTCATATTTGACCATACTCGCCATCACTTCCGCCATGCGTTCTGTCTTGTGAATCATGAACATTTTGCCACCGAATTTTAGGATTTTGCTTGCTTGGCAAACTATTCCGTCCAAAGTGCAACTGCTCTCGTGCCTTGCAAGGGCTATGCTTTCAGTCAATCTTTTTTGTCCGCTTTGCTCGGCAAAATACGGCGGATTGCATACCACGACGCTCACACTTTCTTTGCCCAAAATGCTGTCTGTGTCGTTGATATCCGCATGCACAACCTGCACTCTGTCTTCCAAATTGTTGAACTCGACATTCTTCTTTGCAAGCAAATAAGACTGCTCTTGTTTTTCCACACCCACGACTTTTTTGGCGGTAGTTTTGCCTGCAACCAAGATAGCTATCACACCATTGCCACAGCCAAAATCCACCACGATGTCCTTTGAGGTTGCCCTCACGTGATTGGCAAGCAAGACCGCATCAGAAGTAAAACAATACCCCTCCACATCTTGCCAAATTTTTAGATTGTTGTATTCGAGGTCATCGAGTCTAAGTCGTTCTTCTTGCATAATTCACCTACTTTTCCAATTTTATGCTAGCATATTTTTATAAATAAGAAAAGCGTATGCACAAAAATTTTACATACGCCTTTTTGTAAATATATGGTATTTTTCTCTACAATCTGCTTGTTTTAAGCCTTCCCTTTTCTTTTTATGCTGTTGCGAGCATTATCATGATAAACACCGCAACACAATACACAACCATCAGCGAGATAGAGCAAACACATTGATTTCACTATTTCTTCTTCATCATAGCTCTCTCTCAGCACTTCCCACAAATTGTTCAATTCTTCTTCCATTCTCCCTCCTTGTCTTCAAAAACTGGTATGTTGCAAATTCTTTCTTTGACTAAGATAATCTCCAAATTTTCTATCTTCTTTTGCTCGGCACTTTCGAGTTCCAAAAATTTTGGAGATACGCCATATCCTACCGCCGCCAAAAGCAACCTAAACTCCAAAAGCGAAAACTCACCTTCCTGAAAAAGCCTATACCACGCCAAAAGTATATCTTCGGCACTTTGCCCCTCATCTAGCAGTCTTTTATTTACTCTTTCTATTTCTATATAAGTCAACGTAACACTCTCCTAAACTGATTTATACTATCATTATAAAAGCATATTGTTGACAAGGTGTGTCATATAAAAATTTTATCAAAAAATTTTTTCAAATATTTTGTGGCTAGGCCAAGCAGTTGTCCCACATCTTGCCAAATGTGTTGAACGCAAAAAAATAGCCGCATCTTGTCCAGATTGCGGCTTGATGTTTTGTTTATCAGTTGTTGTTTTGGGAATAAGAATCCACCAACATCAAAATGCCTGCGAAAGTGTTGACAAACAACAACGTGCAGATTTCAAAAGCAAGACTTACTTTCTTTCCATTCTTGGCGGCTTTGTTGTATAATAATGTCATTGGCAGTATCCAACATAGTGGAATAAGCATAACGAAAGCCACCACAAGCATAGCCAATCCATCTTCTGAGCCTATGATTGCACCCATCATCAAATACACTGCGAACAAAAAGCCGCATGTCGCAACGGTCAACCACATCATTATTGAAGCAGCCAACGACAATCCGCTTCTTTTGTACGGAACATCACAATTTGAAGCATCTGTTTCGACTTTTTGATATTCTGATTGCTGTTTTGGCACATCAAAATCGGCGAAAAATTCATCTACACTACTGCTTGTTTTGGTCGAGTTGTTTTGTTCCTCTACATTGACAGCTCTTGTTCCACAATTGTGACAAAAAGCTTGCTCGTCTTCGAGCTGTGTTCCACATTTTACACAATATTTCATATATCCTCCTTGTTATCTTTACAATTTCTGCGACTGCCTGTTCTTTCTGCCTCTTTGGCTGAGCTAGTCGCCATTCGCTATTTTCCCAACATATCTTCGAGTAGCCCTGTCAATCTCTTTGCCACCTTTTGGAATCCGTTTGACCTTGGGTGCAAGCCATCATAAGTCAACTCACAATCGAGCTGTCCTGCCTCATCTGACAAAAGACTGGTCATATCCACATTCTCCACACCAAGCTCTTGACACAGCCGTTGGAGTTTGATATTGTACATAACCACCTTTGCGTTGAGTCCTTTTAGCCTTGGGCTTATCTTGTCGTTGACAGGATAAACATTTTGCACAACAATTTTGACATTCGGCAAGGCTGTCACAATCTTGTTGATGATTGTGCGAGTATTGTCCAACACATAGTCGATTGGCACATATTTTCGATATAGGTCGTTGATCCCTATGAGCAGAACTACCACAGAGGGCTTGATAGCGACAACATTGTCTTCCACCCTTTCCACCAACCTGTCAGAAGTGTCGCCCCCTATACCTCGATTGTAGACCCGAAGTCCGCTCATTGCGGAAAAATCATCGAAAAGCTCCATATCAAACAATTCGGTGATAGAGTCGCCGACAAGCACAATTTGACCTTGTTTAGCAAAACGATTGAGATAGCTAAAATTGTCCATCTTCTTTTGTTTTTCCAAGTTGTACTTGGTCACATTCCTAAATCTTGATAGTTGAAGTTTGTTCATATTTCTATTATAACATAGTTTTGATTATATGTGAATATTTTTTATTCGTGGCATTTCTCCCACTTTTTGCAAAAATAGAGAAGACTTTCGCCCTTTCAATATTCGTTTTTGACAATCTGTCTTTTACAAAAATAGGGAAGACTTTCGCCTTCCCTTGTTTTTATATTGGTTATCTCTCAATAAGACACAATGACACCATTATCGAGTGCATAGTATGATGCCAAAAGCTTGGTTGGAATAACTCTCACACCTTTGACTTGTGGATAGGTCGCCAAGATTTTTTCTTTGATTGTTTCGGCATCAATGTCGGCTAGACAATGCGATATGACAATCTCTTTGCCTTCGAGGTCTGGAGTCGTTTCGCCGATTATCTCCACCATACGGCGAAGCGTTTTTTTGTTGCCGATGATTTTCTCTTTGATTTCGATATTGCCCTCTGGGCTTTTGATGCACACTGGGTTGAGGTTGATGATGACAGCTAGCTTTGCCACGATTTTCAACACTCTGCCGTTGCGGATAAGGTTGTCGAAATTTTTGAGTACAAAGACGAGATTTCTCTCATCGGTGTACTGCTGTATTTGTGGACAAATATCTTCAAACGAAAGTCCGCTCTCTATGAGCTGTACCAACTTGTCAACAATAAGTGTTTGCACTCCGCAAGTCGCCTTGCTGTCGATTACATAGACTTTTTTACCCTCTTCTTCCGCCATTTTTTGAGCCACACAAGCCGAGTTGTAAGAGCCGCTGAGTTGGGAAGATATGGTCACCACAAAGTTGACGTCTGCCGTCATCGCCTCATAGTATGTCTGTGGTGATGGGCAAGCTGTCGAAGTTTTTTCTTGGGTAGTGCTGAGCAAGGTAAGCATTTTGACAACATCTTTACTCCCCTCGCTGTCATCTATGAATTCGTGGTCTAGCACATTGACCACGAACGGAACAATATCAAAGTCAATATCCTTGCCTTGAAGATAGTCCTTTTCGAGGTCGCACGAGCTGTCACTTATTATTTTGTAAGTCATTTAGTTCTCCTGTAAGCCAAACTAACTATTGAGCATTGGCTTCAAGTTTTTCTTGTTTTCTTGTTTTGAGCATATCCACAAGTCCAATTACGACTGTCCATACATAAGCGCAAGTCTTTGGAATCATAAGGAGTCCAAGCACAGGAATGGTGTCTGCCCAGAAAAGTACTGGAATGTAGAAACCAAAGCTCAAAATGATGGTGATGAACATGCAATAATAGTTTTTGTCCTTGTGCTTGAATGCCGAGGTCGCAAAAAGTGTGATGATGATAACACCCACGATGATGAATGGCACATTACGCAAAAGTGTCCAAGTCATGCTACAATTTGCGTTGTTGTTTATCCAGTCGTTTTGTGGGAAGAACAAACATGTCACGATACGGAACACGCCACAGAACAAATAAATTGCGGTGAGGTAGTGATGCCCCTCGATTTTGTATCTTTCTCTCCAAATGAAGTAGAGAATAAAGTAAAATCCTGTCATTGTGATAGAAGTAATGAACTTGCCAATGCCGAGTGCGGTAGCATATTTTTCAAAACCGCCCTCACCTGCTGTCAAAGCCAAAACTCTTGGAATAAGGTGGAAAGCATCGCCAAAGCCCAACACCACTGCCATAATACCAAAAAGCAAATATTGCTTGTTGGTTTTGCCTTTGACAATCATAAAAATACCAATAGCCGATACGGTCAACAAATACAAAATATCGAAAATTGGTTCCATAATTGCTTGCATAGAATCTCCTAAAACTTTGTTAAAATTTTATTATATATATTATATAAGCAAAATGCGTATTGGTCAACCCCTGCTGACAAATATTGTGTCCAAAATGCCAAACTTTACCAAAATTTTGCAATTTTTGTTGGCTTTTTCGCTGCGAAAATCTCCATATTTTGTTACCACGTTTGAGATTATCTTGTCTTTGTCCTCATTATGTTTTGTTTTTGCGTTTTCTTTCATACGCTTTTGGATTTTGCTTGCTGAACGAGTGGAACAATTTTGTTGTCCAAGATTGCAAAAATATCGATATGTATCGACTTTTTGGCTGTTTTTGCTCTTTTTATTTGGCTTGTCAATGCTATCTTCACGCTTTGGAACCGACCAATACAATCATTCCAAATTATGTTGCGAGCTTGCTAGATATTTTTGTTTACCTCTTTTCTGTCTTTTATTGAGCCACAATGTCTCTTCAACTATTGACTTTTTGGACAAGAAAGTATAATATATATTATAATGCAATTGAATAAAATATTTATATTTTGGGAGTAAAAATGGATTTTATCAACATTGAAAAAAAATGGCAACAAAAGTGGGCTGACAGCCACCTTTACAGCTTCGACAAATCCAAAATGGACAACAAAAAGTACGTTTTGGAGATGTTTTCTTACCCATCAGGAGCAAAGCTCCATGCCGGTCACTGGTACAACTATGGTCCAAGTGACAGCTATGCAAGATATTTGCGTATGAAAGGCTATGAAGTTTTCCAACCAATGGGCTTCGATGCTTTCGGTTTGCCAGCCGAAAACTATGCTATCAAGACAGGTGTTCATCCCCAAGATAGCACTCTAAAAAATATTGACACTATGGAGCACCAACTCAAAGCTATCGGTGGTAGCTTTGACTGGGACTATGAGGTAGTGACCTGCTTGCCAGAGTACTACAAGTGGACCCAATGGATATTTCTCCAACTATACAAAAAAGGTCTTGCATACCGCAAACAAGCCCCTGTAAACTGGTGTACAGATTGTAACACCGTGCTTGCCAACGAGCAAGTTATCGATGGTTGTTGTGAGCGTTGTGGACACCCTGTTGTAAGAAAAAATCTTACCCAATGGTTCTTCAAAATCACCGACTATGCAGAGGAGCTTTTGCAAGGTTTGGACGGACTTGATTGGCCAGAAAAGACCAAGGCAATGCAACGCCATTGGATTGGCAAATCTACCGGTGGCGAAATCGAGTTCAAGTGCGAGAGCGGAGATGTTTTCCGTGTTTTCACCACTCGTGCCGACACAATCTTTGGTGTAAGCTATGTCGTGCTTGCTCCTGAGCACCCACTTGTGGACAAGATTACCACTCCGGAGTGCAAGGTAGCCGTGGAAGAATACAAGCAAGCCACTGCCAAAATTGCCGAAATCGACAGACTTTCTACCACTCGTGAAAAGACAGGCGCTTTCACTGGCGCATACTGTATCAACCCTATCAACAACGAGCGTGTTCCTGTGTGGATAGGTGACTATGTACTTGGCTCTTACGGCACTGGCGCTGTAATGGGTGTGGGCGCACATGATGACAGAGATTATGACTTTGCCAAAAAGTACGACCTAAAAATCGAGAGAGTTATCCGCTCCGAGAGTGGCGAAAATGATGACTTGCCATACTGCGAAAAGGGTGTTCTTGTCAACAGCGGAGAGTTCGATGGAATGACAAGTGAAGAGGCTATCCCTGCTATTTTGCACAAGCTCGAATCTATGGGACAAGGCGGCGAAAAGACCAACTATCGACTCCGTGATTGGCTCATCTCTCGCCAAAGATATTGGGGCTGTCCTATCCCTATCATTCATTGTGACCACTGTGGCGACGTGCCTGTTCCAGAGGATCAACTTCCTGTAAAACTCCCTTATGACGTTGACTTTACCCCTGATGGCAAATCCCCACTTTTGAAGAGTGAGGAGTTTATGAACACTACCTGCCCTATCTGTGGCAGACCTGCTCGCCGTGACCCTGACACTATGGACACATTCGTATGTTCTAGCTGGTATTTCTTGAGATACCCTGACGCTCACAACGACAAAATGGCGTTCGACCCAGAGATTATCAACAAAATGCTCCCTGTGGACAAATATATCGGCGGTGCTGAGCATGCTTGTATGCACTTGTTGTATGCTCGTTTCTTCACCAAAGCACTCAGAGATATGGGTTATCTCAACTTTGATGAGCCATTCAAGTCACTTGTTCACCAAGGCACAATCCTAGGTCCTGATGGCAACAAAATGAGCAAATCTCGTGGCAACGTTATCTCTCCTGATGACTATGTTCAAAAGTATGGCTCAGATGCTTTCCGTATGTATCTTATGTTCGGTTTCTCATATATCGAGGGCGGTCCTTGGAACGCAAGCGGTATTGACTCTATTGTAAAATTCTTGGAGAGAGTGGAAAGGCTTGTCCAAAAAGCTGACCGCAATGCCGCCGCAAAAGAGCTTGGCAAGGCAGAGAAAGAACTCAACTATATCCGCAACTACACTATCCAAAGAGTAGATGCCGACATGCAAGCATTCTCTTTCAACACTGCTATCGCTCGTTTGATGGAGTTTGTCAATGCCCTCTACAAGTACGACACTGAGCAAGCAGGCAACAAAGATGAAAAATTCTTCTTTGATTGTATCGATGATCTTGTCAAGCTTCTTGCTCCATTCGTGCCACATGTGAGTGAAGAACTCAACGCTATGCTCGGCAATGATTACAGCGTGTTCAACCGCTCATTCCCAGAGTGCGATGCCAAGGCTTTGGTCAAGGACGAATACGAGCTTGCTGTCCAACTCAACAGCAAAGTCAAAGCAAAAATCCTTGTGCCAAGCGATGCTGACAATGACACAATCAAAGCTATTGCTTTGGACAACCCTACTATCAAAGAGCTTCTCGAAGGCTTTGAAGTAGTCAAAGCAATCATCATTCCAAAGCGACTTGTAAATCTCGTTATCAAACAAAAATAGGAGTAGAATATGATAGATATCAAACTTATCCGTACCAATCCAGACTTGGTCAAAGAAAATATTAAGAAAAAATTCCAAGATGAAAAACTCGTGCTTGTCGATGAAGTTATCGAGCTCGACAAACAATTTAGAGATGCCAAAAATCGTGGCGACTTCCTAAGAAGCCAACGCAACACCTTGTCCAAACAAATTGGAGCTTTGATGGCAAAAGGTCAAAAGGAAGAGGCAGAAAACACTAAAAAGCTCGTGGCAGATTATGCCAAAGAATTGGCTGACCTCGAAGTAAAGGAAGAGGACCTATCCAAAGAAATCAAAACTCGTATGATGGTCATTCCAAACATCATTGACCCATCTGTCCCTATCGGCAAAGATGACAGCGAAAATGTGGAAGTAGAAAGATTTGGCGAGCCTGTTGTGCCTGACTTTGAAGTGCCTTACCATGTTGACATTATGGAAAAGCTCAACGGCATTGACCTAGACAGCGCAAGACGCACCAGTGGCAATGGTTTCTATTATCTTTGTGGCGATATTGCTCGTTTGCACAGCGCAATTCTATCTTATGCAAGAGATTTTATGATTGACAGAGGTTTTACCTATTATATTCCTCCATTCATGATCAGAAGCAGCGTTGTAGACGGCGTTATGAGCTTCAGCGAAATGGAAAATATGATGTACAAAATCGAGGGTGAAGACTTGTATCTTATCGGCACCAGCGAACACTCTATGATTGGCAAGTTCATGGACACAATCATTCCGGAAAGCGAGCTTCCAAAGACACTCACCAGCTATTCCCCTTGCTTCCGCAAAGAGGTTGGCGCTCACGGCATCGAAGAGCGTGGCGTATATCGTATCCACCAATTCGAGAAACAAGAGATGATTGTTGTATGCCACCCTGATGAGTCCAAAGATTGGTTCATCAAGCTTTACACCAACACCGTTGACTTCTTCCGTTCGCTTGATATTCCAGTGCGTACACTTGAGTGCTGCTCTGGCGACCTTGCCGACCTCAAAGTCAAGAGTATCGACGTAGAGGCTTGGTCTCCTCGCCAACAAAAGTACTTCGAAGTAGGCAGCTGTTCCAACCTCGGCGATGCTCAAGCAAGAAGACTTGGTATTCGTGTAAAAGGCAAAGACGGCAACTACTTTGCCCACACCCTCAACAACACCGTTGTAGCTCCACCACGTATGCTCATTGCTTTCCTCGAGAACAATCTCAACGCTGATGGCTCTATCAACATTCCTACTCCACTCCAAATGTATATGGGTGGCAAAAAAGTTATCAAATAATTTGCGATGAAACAAATTTCACTGCCAACAATCAAAAAGCAACGTATATGGGAACTCGACTTTTTGAGAGCCGTATGCGTTCTGCTGATGATTTTTGACCATACTCTCTATGATATTGGCGACATTTTTGGGGAGGCTTGGTACAAAGCACAAGGCGGTGAACTTTTTTACAATCTTTGGCAAAATGCCGTGACTTATTGGACTTCTCCTATCAGGGAAGTTGTCCAACCTACCGTTGTCATCATCTTTTGCACGCTGTGTGGAATTTCTACCGCATTCAGCAAAAGCAACTTCAAGCGTGGCATAAAAGTGGGCGTTTGTGCCGCACTTATCTCTATTGTGACCAATATTTTGGATATGCCTATCAACTTTGGCATTCTGCACATGTTCACGGTGGCAATTCTCTCGTGGTGCTTGATTGACTTTTTGTGTCGCCACGACTACCGCAAAACTGCCCTCGCTTGCTTGGGTGTAGGTTTTTCTATTGTCGTCATCAATGAGATTTTGATGAGCTTTTATCATCAAGACAACTTCATCTTTGCCCAAGACAGCACTTGGGGTTGGATAGGCGAATTTTTATGCCCAACACCTTTCCCATCTATGGACTATCAGCCAGTCTTTCCGCTTGTCGGCTATATGCTGATAGGTAGCTCGGTGGCTCACGTGCTGTATCCCAACAAAAAGACCTTGCTACCACACCTCGGCAAATACGATTGGTATACTCCTATCAACTTTTGGGGCAAAATCGCCCTGCCAGTCTATGTCCTGCACCAAGTCGTAATCGGAGCAATCCTCGCCCTTATCAGCTTCCTCTTCATCACCAAAGGCGACTTTGTGATTATCTAAGAGGAGCTTTCAAATATTTTGGTCAATTCCTTGCCATAAATATCTTTTTATGTTATGATAATGACACAATCATGCAGAGTTGGCTGAGTGGTCGAAGGCGCACGATTGGAAATCGTGTGTATGTGAAAGCATACCTAGGGTTCAAATCCCTAACTCTGCGCCAAACAAAAATGAGCCTAATTCAGGCTCTTTTTTTATTTTACAAGATTGTTGTTAGGGATTTGAAGAGAGCGTTAAGAAAGGTTGCCAGTGGCAAGCTTTTAGCGGCTGTCCGAAGACTTTTTGCAAGTCATAAGCCGCAACTTGAAGACATAACCTTGCAAAAAGGCAAGAAGAATCCCTAACTCTGCGCCAAACAAAAATGAGCCTAATTTGGGTGTTCCTATTAGGGATTATAAGAAAACAAAAATAATTTTAATGGGAACACCTGCAAGTGAGTATCGCAAAGAGAGCTCGAATTTTTTCGAGCTCTCTTTGTGTGTTGAGTTTATTTTTGCTAAAGAAAATTTATTTAAGCTCTGTATTGATTATGAAAAATCAATATAGACAATTCTGAGTAGGTTTATTATCGAAAACGGTATTAGTTACCGTCAGAAATTCATTGTACGTACTTGATATTATTCAACCCCTAACGCCTTAAATACCGCATCCTCCGCAGATGAATAAGGTATTAACTGAAATGCGCTCATAAGGTCTGCGGGTACGGTTGTAAAATCCACAAATGATGTGCTTGGCAACAGCACCTTTTTAGCTCCTGAATCAAGGCATACTTGCAAAACATTAGCAAGCTCATCTACTTTTATAAGTGTTCCGCTGATAGAAATATCTCCTATTACAGCAAGATTTGCAAGTGTTGAACGACCAAGAGCTATCGAACATAATGATATTAAAGTCGGCAATGCAAGTCTCCCAGTTATGCCGATTCCTTGCAAGTCCTGATAATTCACAATATAATCTTTTGTCGTTGTGCTGATTGTACCACTTATACGATTACTGTTTGCTTTTAAGAAGTTGAATGCGGTGTTCGTCGCTTCTTTGGCTTCTCTGTCTGAACCAAGTCCCGTTCTCTCAAATTTACCATTACCGGGGAGCATTTGACCTTCGAGTCTGAACAGTCCTATCATTCCTGATTTTCCACGAGATACTGTATAAACTTGTCCGGGATTACACATTCCGTCAGGAATCAGTTTTCCGCCGCCCTGCTCAGGAACTGCAACATATTTTTCTTCAAACGTTTCATTATCTATGTACGAGAAATTTACGTCATAGAATTCCATACCGCCGAGTTTCTTTAATTGCTCTTTTACTCTTCGGCGCATCTCAAGCGAGATTTTGACGATTTCTTCCAAATCTTCTTTGGTAAAATCACCGTTTGGATAGATCAGTTTTAAGTAACCGTCTATCATTTTACGAACGGCAATGGTATCACGCTGATTAAGATTCTTGCCAAGGCGGAAATATCTATCTAAGGCATCGCCATACTGTTCTTTACGCAATTCTCTGATAAATTCCGAAAGATAATCGGTGATGAAACCGTAATCGTTAGTAAAATGTTCGGGACGGAATTTCGGAGTTTCCCAAAGTTAAAGATACCACATCAATCCCACGCGGACTTTTGCTCAACCGATACAGCCGGAGGGCTGGATAACAAGAAAAGGCGGTATGCGCCCCGTGGAGGGGTAGCGTACCGCCTTTTCTTGTGGGGGTTTCCAAAGGGGGCAACGCCCCCATTTGGCACACGACTTTGCGAAGCAAAGTGTAGTGTGTTATACGCTCTGCCGGCGTTGCCGTGAAAATGCCGTTGCCGCCGGGGAGGGCAAGGGCATTTGAAGCGGCAGGAAAACAGGGCTGTGCTTGCGTGGCGTGGAGCCGCAAGCGCAGGTCTGGACTCATCAGCAGACAGGGCGTATATGAAAGCCCCAGTTCCTCGTCCTACGCTCCAACTTGTGGACAAAGTGTCCCGAAGTTGTGGCCACACTCCCGGAAAAGTAGCAGGACAACGGGCAACCGTCAAGGCTGAAATGAACGGGTTTACACCCGGCCTTGACCTCCGCCCGCTGTCCCGCTGGATGGGTGGACAAGGCGGCCAATCCCTCA
>CAMFVQ010000045.1 GCA_945992255.1 uncultured Clostridia bacterium | reverse complement strand
TGCTTAGTCCCCTAAATTTTACACCAACATTTTGAAGTGTGGGCAACTTTTTGAGAATTGTCCAACCAAAATAATTTCTAGAATTTAGCCACCTGCCGTGACAATTTCGCCAGTCAGCTCAACCAAAATGGTATCTTCGCCAATCTTGACAATGCACTTCCATGGAATAAAAATGCTGTCCGAGCTACTCACACATTTGATGATTTTTTTATCCCCCGGCACAACAAGCCCTGTGATATGCCCCACACGATTGAAACAAATATCCACCACACGCCCCAATCTTTTGCCATCGCAAACATTGACTACTTCTCGATTTTTCAAATCACAAAATGATATTTCTCCCATATTCACCCTACAACAAGATATTCAAAAATTCCGAGAATATGAAAAAAGTAGGACAATTCCTACTTTTTTGTTGATTTTATTCAATTTTGTTGCTATGCTTTTTGCAAAATATAAGTTTACGGATATTGCATTGCTTTGCTACTATCACAAGTACACTTTCATCTTGTTCAAAGCATTCTTCTCTAGCCTGCTCACTTGAGCTTGACTTATGCCGATTTTGTCTGATATTTCTACCTGAGTTTTTCCCACAAAATATCGCATAATCATAACTCGCCTTTCCTTGTCCGAGAGCGACATCAAGCCTTGCTTGATAGATATTTTGTCTGTCCAAATATCTTCACTTTGGTTGTCATCACCTATCTGATCCATCACGGTCAAGCCATCATCTTTTTCGCCACATACTTTATCTTGCAAAGATATTGTATCACTGACCGCATCAAGTGCCACTTGGATTTCTTGGATAGGAATATCAATCTCGCTGGCAACCTCAAGTAAACTTGCTTCTCGCTGTTCAACTTTTTCTATGTTTTCCTTAGTTTTCAAGTATTTGTAAGCTACATCACGCATACGGCGAGCAACTTTGATACCACTGCTTTCTTTGACAAATTTCCTTATCTCTCCCATTATCATCGGCACTGCATAGGTCGAAAATCGCACATTGTACTTGGCATCAAAGCCATCGATAGCTTTCATCAATCCTACCATGCCTACTTGGAACATATCCTCGCCGCTTCCTCGTTTGTTGAATCTCTGAACGACAGACAGAACAAGCCTGATATTTGCCATAACAAACTTGTCTTTTGCTTGCTTGTCGCCCATTTTCAGTTTTTTCATCAACAATTCACTCTCGCTTTGGCTAAGCCTAGGGAGTGTATCCGTATTCAAACCACAAATGTTTATCTTGTACATAAAACTCTCCTTATGTAACTGTGGTTTGACTAGATTATGAGCAAAAATGTTGTTTTTATACCATTTTGGATATTTCCTTACGCAATTTGGTCATAACTTTCTTCTCCAATCGTGATATGTAAGACTGAGATATGCCCAACATATCGGCAATCTCTTTTTGAGTTTTTTTCTTTGTCCCCAAAATTCCAAAACGCATCTTGACAATTTGACGCTCACGAGGCGGTAAAATCATCAATGACTGGCGTAAAATGTCCTTTTCTACTTGATTTTCGATGTCTTTGTACACCACTTCACTATCTGTGCCTAACACATCAGAGAGCAACAACGCATTGCCGTCCCAATCTACATTGAGCGGTTCATCAAGTGATACATCGTTGCGTGACTTGGTTGTTTTCCTCAGGTACATAAGAATTTCGTTTTCTATACACCTAGAAGCATAGGTCGCCAACTTGATTTGCTTAGATGAGTTAAAACTACCTACCGCTTTGATAAGTCCAATCGTTCCTACCGATATCAAGTCATCTAACTCGATACCTGTGTTGTCGAACTTCTTGGCAATATAAATCACCAATCGCAAGTTGTGTTCGATAAGCTTATCCCTTGCCGACTCATCGCCATTTTCCATAGCTATGATAGTTTGGATTTCTTCTTCGCCCTCCAATGGATTAGGCAAAACTTCGCCACTGCCGATATAATCGACACTACCACTCACTCCAAAGAGTCTTGAAAGCCACTCAAAAAATCTTTTGAACATACTCCCCCCCTACAACTCACTATGTAATATTATTCCGTACTCTCCAAGCGGTTGCAAGCTTGTCCCAACTACTACGTTTTTGTAGCATTTTCCGCTATCGAGCAAGGTCATTTTGTCTACTTCTCGCACTTCGATTTGCATAATTCCTGTCACCGTTTTGACTGCTATACTTGGCATTTTATGCTTGTTTTCATCGCAATATAACAATTCTTGGATATTTTTGTCAATGAGCATAACAGGTAGATAACCTTTGTAGTATAGTTTGTTGCCACTATCCCAAAAGCCAACTACCTCGACACTTTTGTCGCCTACTTGGAGCAAAATGTTGCACTCCAAAGTCTTTTTTCTGCGACACAAGACAAAACTCTTCCATACAAGCCTAGTGCATATCAAACATACAAATATCGCCAAACTCACCGCCAAAAGCGTCCATTGTCCTAGCTCTATTCCAATGATATTTTCGCCACCAATTACAATGCCACCAAGCAAGAAAGTCACCGCCAAAAAAATGCAAAAAGTCGCCAAAAAATGAGCAAAATCGTTATATTTTCCACATATTGCTACCATGATGACCCCAAGCAAAATTTTGACAACCCACAAGCCTTTGAATTCCAACCACGGATAAATCGTACCGAACACCGCCCCCAACACACACGCAAGCCCAATTCTCCACGCTCTCAGTCTGCATTGTGACAAAAGTAACGAGAGTGTCACGACAAATAAGTTGACAAACAAGTTGGTCAAAAAGACTAGTTCGATATAGACTTCCATAGATTTATTTTAGCATTTTGGGGACAAAAAAAAGCTCCATTCTTGTCGAATAGAGCTAGATTTTGTTGTTGGAATTTATCTTCTTTGAAGTCTTCTCAAGAAAGATGGTCCTCTAAATCCATCATCGTTGTTTTGTGGAGCTAGATATGGCTGAGGAGCTGGTTGTGGAGATGGTTGTTCTCTGTGTGGAGCCACAAAAGATGGAGTTGGTGGAGTGTATGCACTCTCTCTGCCACTTCCAAGAGGTTGTGGTTGGTAACCTGATTGGTAAGTTGGTTGAACAGGCTCTTCTTTGGCTGGCTCGAATCTTCTCTCGAATTCTGCATTGGACATTGGGCGGTTGAAGTGATCAGTTGCCACTTGTCTGCGATCTTCTGGGAATTGGAAGCCTGTCGCAATCAAAGTAACTTGGACTTTGTCGCCATAAGTTTCATCAAAGCCTACACCGAAAATAATGTTGGCAGACTCATCTACTGCCTCACTAACCTTTTGGCAAGCCATTTCTACTTCTTTCATCTTGATATTCCAACCAATGATACTGATAATAACACCGGTAGAACCGCCAATATTTGTTTCGAGCAATGGACTCATCACGGCTTGGCGTACTGCATTGACCATTTTGTCAGGTCCTTCTGCCTCACCAATACCCATGTGAGCCAATCCGTTTTGCTTCATAATAGAACGAACATCGGCAAAGTCAAGGTTGATGAATGCAGGTTTTACGATGAGGTCACTGATACCTTGGATAGCCTTACGCAAAACTTCATCGGCATGCATAAATGCCTCGATAAATGAGATGTCATCGCTGAGTACTTCGGTAAGTTTTTGGTTTGGCACAACGAGCAATGTGTCTACATATTTGCGAAGATTGTTGATACCCTCTTCGGCATTGAGCATACGCTTTTTGCCCTCAAAATTGAATGGTGTAGTAACAACAGCAACTGTCAAAATGCCCATTTCGCTCGCCATACTGGCAATGATTGGAGCAGCACCAGTACCAGTACCGCCACCCATACCGGCAGTGATGAAAAGCATATCGATACCTTTGAGTTCTTCTCTGATAATTTCCTTAGATTCTTCGGCAGCACCACGACCAACCTTTGGGTCAGCACCAGCACCAAGACCTTGGGTAAGCTTCTCTCCGATTTGGATTTTTTTGTCTGCCTTGGACAAGTCAAGTGCTTGCTTGTCTGTGTTGACAGCAACAAACTCGGCACTCTTGATGCCTGCATCTATCATACGATTGACAGCGTTGCAACCGCCACCGCCTACACCAATTACCTTAATTTTTGCAACTGCATTTTGGTATGTGATTTGTTCGTTCATTATACTCTCCTGTTATCCAAAGATTCTTCTAAAAAGACTTTGGGAATTGTTTATTTCAGATGCCATGTCGAGCATAGCAATAGTTGATGAATATTTTGGTTGGTCATATTGAGGCAAGTCGGCTGTCAAAATGTTGACTTTGCGATCAAGCTTCTTTTGCATATATCCCAACGCTCCACGGATAGCTGTAAGACTGCCACCAGTGAGATATATAGGCGCATTGGTAGGCAACGGCTTGTCCATATATTTTAGTTCGTGCAATATCCACTCGCAAAAATAGTCAAGTCTTGCTGTCACGATTTCGTTGACTTCCAAAGCTCCAAAATTGAGCATTTCGCCCTTGCTGATGACCGAATATGTAGTCATAGGTGTCAAGTCTTGATTGAGATTGATTTTGCCAAAAAAGTCATAGGCATCATCAAACTCTATATCCATAGCATAGGCAAGGTCATCGGCAATATTGCCTCCGCCTGCCGAAAGTGATGACAAATATGCAAGTCCATCTCCCTTGATATATCCAAAGCTGGCATTGACAAAACCAACATCGACTACCACTGCTCCACCTTGGCGAATGTCTTGGGACAAAAGCTGATTGGATATGGCTTGGATACTGCTGATATAATGCGCTTTGTGACAACCATTTTGCCTGAGTGCATCATCAAGCAAATCGCAAAAAGCCTTTTCGCAATAGATGTATGACAAGTTGGCTCTGATATTGCTTGCCTTGGTGCCTACTGGACTGAGTGTAGGAAATGTGTTGTTGACAATGTACTCATTGGCTGAAGAATTGATGACTACATAGTAGCCGTTGCGACCGAAAATGTTGCCATCTTCGTGCATTTGGTCAAGCATAGCACGAGTGATATATTTTTCTCGTGGAAAACTGGAGAAAATGGAGTTGTTCTCTATACGCAAAAAGTCGCTAGGAACGCCCACGTATACATTCGCCAAACTGCCACGATATCCGCTCTTGTCAATGACTGCACCAATGTCACTAGCTAGCCTGTCCGCTTCGACAAATTGTTTGTCAAAATAGCCAGAATACTGAATGTCGGCAAAGTTTTTGATAACGAAAATACCGCTGTTGCTTTTGTAACCAACAGCAAAGGCAAGCTTGCCTGAACCGATATCCAAAATTGCTACATTCTTGTCCATAATATTATTATAATACTAAAATATATTTAAGTCAATAATTATTATAATAAAATAAGATAGCCACAGCTATCTTGTGATGACTCTACTCGATATTGTTGGTATGAGAAAAGCCTTGTTCGGTCAAAACAATATATCCTGACTTCTTTTGTTCGCTTGATGCGACATTGAGATAAAAATTGTATGATTGTTTTAGAAGCTTGTCTATGTCTTGGCAAATGTTCAATCTGAACACAACACCTGTGTTGGTGGTCAAATGTACATAACCTTCAAGTAGTTCTACCTTGGTAAAGAATGCTCCAAATCTCTCACCTAAGAATGACATTTCTTCTGCACCTTTGACAAGCTTTGTAAGATAATCACAACCTTTGATGAACATACCAACTTGGTATTCAGCAGGTTGCAAGCCCTCAACTTGGGCTAGGAACTTGTCTGAGATATTTTCTTCGACCCCAATCACTTTAAGCTCTTTGTCCAACAAAACATAGCCTTGATCTGTCTTGACAGCCATAATAGCTGTACGCTTGGATACATTGATGACTACCTTGTTAGGGAATTTGCGTTCTATCTGAACGACTTGTAAAGTTGGGTGTTTGGACTCTATATTGGCAGTGGCAATCTCTTCGCTGAGTGCAAAAATCGAACTGAACTTGGCAATCTTGCTGTCCACGATAATTTCGTTGCACTCCCCCTCAGTCAATGCGGTGTCAGAAGTCGTTTCGACTGTCACATTGCCCACAATAAATATTGCACAAGCCAGCACTACAAGTAGCACTACTACAGCCAGTGATATAAATGTGATGAGAAGCTTTTTATTCATATTCTTTCCTATGTAAATTTGCAAATGCAATTATTCTATTCTTTTGATGTCCGCCCCAAGTCCTTGTAGCACCTTTGCCATATCTTCATAGCCCCTGTCTATGTGGAAAATGTCGTGTACTATGGTGTCGCCATCAGCCACCAATCCGCCAAGCACCAACGATGCTCCGCCCCTGAGATCTGACGCCCATACATCTCTGCCGTTAAGTTTGGGGACTCCACGCACAACTGCAACTCTATCTCGCACGATGATATCTGCGCCCATTTTGACAAGCTCAAGTGCTGCACTATATCTAGCTTCAAATATATTCTCCACTATCATACAAACGCCCTTGCCTATGGACTGCAATGCCAAAAATTGGGTCTGCAAATCAGTCGGAAAATATGGATAATACCAAGTTTCGACAAGGCGTGCATTGGTATGTCTTCCTCCCGATTGCACTATTATTCTATCATCTTTATATATAAAATTGCAAGTGTATTTTGGCATTTTCGATATAAGGCTGTCCAAATGAGCAGCTCTTACATTGCCCAAATCGACCTCTCCGCCTGTCATTGCCGTGGCTATGATATATGTTCCTGCCACAATTCTGTCAGGAATCGGCGTAAAATCAACACCATGCAAGCTGTCCACGCCTTCGATTTCGATGCGGTAAGTGCCGCCACCTTTTATCTTCGCTCCCATTTGGACAAGCATATCTTGCAAGTCAACTATCTCAGGTTCCATTGCACAATTTTCAATGATTGTTTTGCCTTGGAGAAATACACTTGCCATGATAAGATTTTCAGTCGCCCCCACACTCGGCAGTGCAAGTTTTACATATCCGCTTTTGGCACGCTTGGAGTCACACAAAATATAATCTTGCCCCTCTTCTATACGTACCCCCAACTTTCTCAGTCCGTCTAGGTGAATATCCACTGGTCTTGCCCCAATGTTGCACCCACCCGGGTAAGCAAACTTGCCTTTGTTGGTGCGTGACAACAATGCTCCTAGCAAAAATATAGATGACCTGAGCGAACTTGCTAAGGCTTGGTTTATCTCAGTTTTTAGATGAGTTGGACTGACAATTTGAATATCACCGCCTACGAATGACACCTTGCACCCAAGACTTGCCAAAATGTCCAACATTTTGTGTACATCAGTTATGTCTGGGCAATTGTGCAACACCACTTTTTCTTGGGTCAAAATGCTTGCACTCATCAGTACAAGCACGGAATTTTTGGCAGACTTGATTTCCATACTGCCCGCCAACTTGTTGCCACCACCAATTACAAAACTTGCCATATATTCCCCTTTGATTTTCTAGTACATTTTATGAGCAAATTTTGTAGGTTGTGAGTGGCGTGCTACATTGAGCAGCAACCCTACTGCAGACATAAAAACTACAAGCGAACTGCCACCAAAACTTACAAACGGAAGCGGTAGACCTGTAGGCGGTATAGAGCCTGTCACTACGGCTATGTTCAGCAAGGTTTGGACTGCTATCACACTCACCACTCCAAGCGATAGGTATGTATCGAATCTTCGCTCGGCTTGCACCGCAATCCTCACTCCGCACACAATGACCGTGCAAAATATCATCAGTACCAACACACAGCCTACCCAACCTAGTTCTTCACCTATGATTGCAAAAATAAAGTCACTCTCAGCAAATGGCAAGAACAAATATTTTTGGCGAGAGTTGAACAACCCCACTCCAAAAAATCCGCCTCCGCCCAAAGCATAGTATGACTGAATTAGTTGATACCCCTCACCGAGTGGAGATGCCCATGGGTCAAGGAATGCCACCAACCTTTTTAGTCTGTATGGCTCTGTCAAAATCATCACTACCACCAACACCACCGCTGGCAACACAAGCATGATGAAATGTTTGAGTTTTGCTCCGCCCACGAAAAGCATTATCACACCAACAAGACCTACGCACATTGTGATTGACATATTGGGTTCGAGCATAATAAGTACGCACACTACGCCTATTGCCGCAAGGCTTGACAGCATTGTTTTGAAACTGATCGCACTCTTGTTGGACATTCGACTGGCAATGAATATCGCCACTGCGAATTTGGCAAGCTCTGATGGTTGGAATGTGGTAAATCCAAGATTGAGCCATCTAGTTGCGCCGTACTTTTCGACACCTAGCCCCGGCACAAACACAAGTGCAAGCAACACACAACTGAATACTAGCAATACCCAACTGAATTTTTGCAACCATTGGAGGCGGATATTCCTCATACACACCATACCCACCAACGCAACTACCAATGCAATAGATTGCTTTTTGACATAGAAGAACTTGTCGCCGGTGTCCCTCAGTGCTACATAGCTGCTGGCACTATACTGCATAACTATTCCCAACAACGCAAGACCTAGCACGCATATTGTCAACACCAACTCATTGCTTTTCTTCACTGCTCAATTCCTTAAAGCACCTGTCAAAATCTCTGCCACGCTCTTCATAATTGGAATATCTGTCAAAGCTGGAAGTTGTGGGCGAAAACAGCACGTTGTCACAACCTTTTTCATAAGCAAGTCTTACCGCTCTGTCAAGGCTCGATGTACGCTCGAATCCAAAACTTCTTTGCTCTGGCAAAAACTCCATAATGGTATTTACGTTGCCACCGCACGCTACAATATGTTTGACATTGGTTGGCAAAACATCAAAAAAGCTTTGGTAACTGATACCTTTGTCATATCCCCCCACGATGAGTGCAATATCTCCACCAAGACTTTTGCAGGCTGATATTGTGCTGTCAAAGTTGGTAGCTTTGGAATCATTGTAAAAATTGATACCCCTTATGTTGCCAATATATTCGTTCCTGAACCTTGGCATTTTGAATGAAGCAATGGCTTTGACAATCGTATTGTTGGCTATGCCCAACAGCTTGGCTACAACTATACTTGCCAGCACATTTTGAAGATTGTATTCCGCGGTGATACCTAACTCTTTTGTGTTGCAAACTTGCTCGCTGTCTTGGTCTAGGAAAAATACTTTGTCGTTGTTTATGTACGCACCCCTGACTCTGTGTTTGGTCGAAAAGTAGTAGACATTGCCCTTCATACTGCTGCTAAAATCCCTTACTATCTCATTGTCATAGCCCAATATCGCAAAGTCATTTTGCTGTTGGCGAAGGAATATTTTCTTCTTGATATTTTGATAGGCAAGGAGCGTTTTGTGTCGAGCTAAGTGGTCGGCAGAGATATTTAGGCATACTGCTATATGCGGTTTGAAGTGGCTGACACTCTCCAACTGATAACTCGAAACTTCAAGCACATAATAGTCTGCATCTTGGTCACTGTCGGCCAGCTCACTGCAAAAGCTTTGCCCAATGTTGCCCACAGCCCTGCTGTCAAATCCTGCACACTTCAAGATATGATTGACAAGCATTGTGGTCGTTGTTTTGCCATTTGTACCGGTGATAGCTATGATATTGTCGCCACAATTACGATACCCCAGTTCTATCTCCCCAATCACTTCTACACCACATTTTCTTGCCAGCTCTACTACGTTGTGCGACATATCGAAAGATGGACTTACCACCACCAAATCGATGTCTTGCATCTCTTCCCACATATCTCTGCCATACAAATTGACATACTCTCCGCAAGTCGTGTATTCATCAAAAAAATAAACCTTATACCCAAGGTTTACTAGCATTTTGGCGCTACCTTTTCCGCTGACGCCATATCCCAAAATCAAAGCTTTTTTCATACTCACCCCACATAGCTGATGACCGCTATAATGCAAGCCATAGCTGTTATAATCGTATAATATGCCACTATTTTGCTCTCTTTTAGTCCTTTGTATTCTAGGTGATGATGAAGTGGCGCCATCAAAAAAACTCTTTTGCCTGTTATCTTGAAGTAAACTACTTGTACAATTACTGATATGCAAGATACAACGTACATTATGCCGACCATTGCCAAAATAAGTGGATTTTTGGAAAACAAGCCCAAGCACGCCATTGCACCGCCTAGTGCAAGTGAACCTGTATCTCCCATAAATATTTTTGCAGGATAGGCATTTTGCCACACAAAACCAATCACACCGCCTAGCATTGCCGCCGAAAAATAGCAAAGTGATAGATAGTATTTTTGCTCCACCACATCGCCAAAATTTTGCCACTCTTGCATAGTCGTCCACATTGCTACTAGCCAAAACACAAAGACAACCGCTGCCGTACTGCCTGCCAGTCCGTCTAAGCCATCTGTCAAATTGACAGCATTGGTCATTGCTATGAAAACAAGCATTGAAAATGGTATATATCCCCACTTCAAATCTACCGTTTGATTGAAGAACGGCAAGACAATACTGCTGCCTATCTCTTTGTAACAAAACACCGATACAATGACTGCAATGCCGACTTGTCCGATGATTTTTTGGTATGCTTTAAGTCCTTGATTTTCCTTGTGCCATACCTTGATAAAGTCGTCCAAAAAACCTACCATTCCATACGCAAGCGTTGTACATACTGCTATGATACCTATCTTGTGTTCGCTCATACAAAACAATATACATACCACACTCATTGCCACAAGAAAAGCAATGCCACCCATAGTCGGTGTACCTAGCTTCCCCTCATGCTTGTCCACATATTTGAGTATTGTTTGTCTGACTTTTAGCCGTGTCATCAGCTTGACAACTATTGGGTTGAAAAGCATACACACCACCCAAGAAGTCACCAAACATAATAGTATTTTTGTATTGTTATCCAATTGCAATTTTGGTCACCTTCATCAACTGCGTCATATCGCTATACGGCTTTTTGGTATTGTTTTCATCTATATAATTCTCGCTTCCTTTGCCTGCAATGAGTACGACATCACCCTCTGCTGCAATTTCTTTGGCGAGTGCGATTGCCTTGCCCCTGTCAAGCTCCACATAAAGTTTTGCCTTACCTGTCATACCACCGATGATGTCTGTTGCAATCGCTTTGCGGTTTTCGGTGCGAGGATTGTCGGAAGTTACAATCACTATATCCGCCATTTCACTTGCGATTTTGCCCATTATTGGTCGCTTTGATACATCTCTGTCACCGCCACAGCCAAATACTGCTATCACCCTGCCAAGCGTCAAACTTTTACCTTCTTTGAGCAAGTTGTAAAGTCCGTCTGGAGTATGCGCAAAGTCGATGACATAACTTACCCCCTTGGAGTGGAATACATTGAACCTGCCTGCCGGTGGAATAAGCGAGCGCATAGTATCCGTTATGCTTTGGTCACTCACTCCCACCACTTTGGCTACAACACAACTAGCTAGTGCATTGTACACATTGAACTTGCCGTACAGCTTGGTAGATATGATGAGGACGCTATCCAACAAGTTGAGGACATATCTACATTCTTTTTGTCCTGCCGTATAGTCTATCGCAAAGCTGTCAGCTGGATTGTCTAGTCCATAAGTTATGGTTGGAATGTCGCATTCGCTGAGGATTTCTCTGCCACATTCATCATCAATGTTGATGATTGCCATTTTGATATTTTGACTACAAAAATAGCTTTTCTTGACTTGTTTGTAGTTGGACAAAGTTCCAAAATAGTCTAGGTGGTCTTGGCTCAGATTGGTGAACACGCATATATCCGGCACTACGCCGAACAGCTTGTTCAAATATATCGCATGGGCGGATATTTCCATAACGACATACTCTATACCGCAATCCACCATTTCTTTGAACATACTATGCAAAGTTGTCGGATCGGGAGTGGTAAGTGCTGAACTTACTCGCCTGTCGCCCCACTCGCAATACATAGTCCCCACAAGTCCGCATTTGTAACCGCCACCAATCAAAAGTTGTTGGATAATGTAAGCCGTACTTGATTTTCCGTTCGTACCCACCACTCCAATTATTTTTAGCTTTTTGCAAGGATTACCGTAAAAGTTGGAGCTTGCTATGCTGAGCGCTTGGCGAGTATCTTTGACCTTGATAGTTGTGACTGAAGAATAAATATCTTGGCTACATACCACAGCGACTGCCCCCTTAGATATGGCAATGTCCGCAAAATTGTGTCCGTCCAACTTGCTGCCTTTCAAACAAAAGAAAATACTGCCGTTCTTTACCTGTCCGCTATCGAAAGCTATGCTCGTAATTTCAATGTTTTTGTCGCCAAAAATCTGTAAATTGTCCAGTCCTGCCAAGAGTTTTTCTAATTTCATTTTGTTCTCCTTCCTTGCTGTTGGCTATATAATAATATATTTATTTTGCGGTTACAATATCTTCGCAATCTTCGACATTATTGTCATTTTTATTGTATTTTACTCGCATGCAAAAAAGACTATCGTGTCCGAATTTATCTTTGCACCGCCTGCCGGAACTTGGTATACAACCTTTCCCCTATCTCCTGTCATCTCGAAATCTAAGCCAATCGATTGGAGCGTTGCACAAGCTTTTGCCAAGTCCATATCCATAAGGTCAGGCATAACTATTGGGTTGGGAGTTTGCCCACTCGTGTTGCGAGGTATGCTCTTGTAGGTAAAAATGCTCTCGAAAACTTGCCCCACGAATGGCGCTGCGACTATACTGCCATAATACAAATAGCCTTGTGGCTCATCGACCAACATCAAACACACCAATGTATCATCGCCCACATCGGCAAAGCCCACGAATGATGAGATATATTTGCCACGAGCTATACTTCCGTTTTGATACTTTTGGGCAGTGCCAGTCTTGCCGCCTATGCTATATCCCTCAACTTTTGCATTCTTTCCGCTGCCGCTGTCCACCACAGATACAAGATATTTTTTCATCTCATCAGATGTCGATTTGGCAATAGGTTGAGATACCACTTTGGGAGAATATTTGTATGCAATATTGCCGTTGTGGTCGGTGATTGTGTCCACCACACTTGGCTGATACAATTTGCCACCATTGACCACTGCACTCACCGCCATTGCTAGCTGAATAGGCGTAACTGCAATAGCTTGCCCAAAACCTATACGAGCTATATCCACATTTTTTACACGGTTTTTGTCGAGTAGCAAGCCTTTGGCTTCTCCGCTCATGTCAACACCTGTCTTACTCCCTAGCCCAAACTTGCCAAAATAGTCATACATTGTGTCCACTCCCACCGAAAGTGCAATATCCATAAACACACAGTTGCAAGAGTTTTGTATGCCTTGCTCGAAAGTTTGAGAGCCGTGACCTATACTTCGCCAACAACGAATTTTTTGTCCATCTACAAGCTTCGAGCCACCACAATAATAGCTATGCTTGATAGCATTGTTCTCTATGCCAATAGCCGAGGTAAGGATTTTGAAAGTCGAACCCGGTTCGTATACATCTGCCACAATCGTATTGCGAGAATATGCAAGCAACTTCTCCATATCATCTCGTGGGATATGATTGAGGTCATAAGTTGGAGATATGGACAATGCCTTGATTTGTCCTGTATTGGCACTCACTACAACACAACTAGCAGACTTGGGCGAATATTTTAGGTAAGCATCTTGCGTTGCCTTTTGGACAAAGCTCTGAATTGTGCTGTCTATACTCAGCCTAACTTGCATACCTTTGATACTATCTCTGTACATTGTCATATTGTTTGGTAGCTTTTTGCCCACAAGGTCTGTTGGGGTAATCGTTGCACCATTGACTCCTTGGAGATAGCTGTCATAATATTGTTCTACACCGCCTTGTCCAACCTCATCAACATTGGTAAAACCTAGTATTTGGGTCAAAAAATTGCCCATTGGATAGTGGCGAGTGCTGTCAGCGGTAAGATACAAACCTTGGATATCTCTTTGGATAAGTTGGAGCATTTTTTCTCGTGGCAAAGACTTGGCAACCGTTAGCTCAGATACACCTTTTCTTGACAACTTGTCTTGTAGTTTTTGGCAATCCATATCCAATATAGATGACAATTCTTTGGCGATTTTGGGAATATCTTTGAGTTCGTTTGGGCGAGCATACAAAGTATACAAAGTTGTGGAACTAGCCAACACTACACCATTGCAATCGACAATATCCCCTCTGTCTGCACGCATAGGCAATCGGCGTGTCCATTGGTTGTAAGCTTTGATTTGCAAACTATTGCTTTGCAAGATTTGAATATAAAAAAGCCTCGCAAAAAGGCATATAAAAACAAAAACTACCAGCACAACGAATGCTAGTAGTCTTTTCTTGATTGAGGTATGAGTTATTTTGTCCACAGCACAAGTCTCCTTATGCTGTAATATATGTTAGTTTTTATCCAAATATTTTGGAAATTCTGTCACACATAGAGTCGAACCAGTTGGAGTTGGTTTGAATGTTGTAGTTGGTCACATTATCCATTGGAGGCATTGATACAACATTGCCTTGGCTGTCTACTGCATACTCTACTGCTTCAGCGTTGTAAGAGATGTTGTCATCAACACTTGCCGAAACTTTTCCAGTGCCAGCGGTTGCCATATTGACAAGCAACAATACTGCAACAACTGCTACGATAAAGAAGTAAACACCGATGAGAAGTTTTGCTTTGACATTGAGTTTTGACTTCTTCTTAGACTCTCTTGTTGGCACTACTGTTTGCTCTTGGAATCTTGTTGGATTGGAGCGAACATAGCCATTGGAATTGTTTACATAATAATTGTCTTGTGGATAGCTATAATATTGTTGGTCTTGGTAGCTTGGAGCATAGCTTTGGTTGTAAGAATAATCATTTTGGCGATAGTCATATTGGGTAGGTTGTTGATTGTAATCATAACTATTCCAATTTTGATTTCTCATACTTTGCTCGTATGCTTGGGTAGAACTTTGTTGAAAATCACGAGCAGAATTTTGATCATAATAAGTATCAAAAGCATTGTTGTATGCTCTTGCATCTTGTCTTTCTCTTTCTAAAACCCTGTTCATAATCATATCTCCTTATATTTTTTGTGCTATCCTTAATTTTGCACTTGCACTTCGAGAATTGTTGTCCAACTCTTCTCGTGTTGCAACGATTGGTTTTTTGGTCAAAATTTTGATTTCCTTTACCTTGTCACAAGTGCATATAGGTTGCTCAGGTGGGCAAATGCAATCTTTTTCGAGGTATTGGTAGGCTCTCTTGACTATCCTATCTTCCAATGATTGGAATGTGATAATACAAATTCTGCCGTTTGGGTTGAGCCTTCTTGTCAGTTCGATGACTGCTCTGTCAAGCTCTTTGAGTTCTCCATTGACTTCTATGCGGATTGCTTGGAATGTTCTTTTGCAAGGGTTGCCGCCTTTCCATCTTTGTTTTGGTGGATAACTCTTTTCTACTATCTCAGCAAGTTGTCTTGTGGTACGAATTGGTTGCTCATCTCTGTATTTTACAATGTTGTGAGCTATCTTGCGTGATAGTCTGTCTTCGCCATATTCGTATATGATATTGGCCAGGTCCATTTCGTTGTATTCGTTGACAACGTTGAATGCTGTCAGATATTGGCTTTGGTCCATTCTCATATCCAACAAAGCGTCGCTGTTGTAAGAAAAACCTCTTTCTGCTGTGTCTAGCTGGTAGGAAGAAACTCCCAAGTCGAGAAGCACTCCGTCTATACCGCCGATACCTAGATGATCAAGATTGGCTATTGCGTTCTTGAAGTCATCGTGTACGAATATCACTTTGTCGCCAAATCTTTCGAGTCTTTTTTTGCTTGCCTCTATGGCGTTGTAGTCTTTGTCGAAAGCTATCAGCTTGCCGATAGTCAGTCTGGACAATATTTGTTCGCTGTGTCCTCCACCACCAAGTGTTCCGTCCATATATATGCCATCAGGCTTGATGTTAAGTCCCTCGATACATTCATTGAGTAGGACTGGTATATGTTTGAATTCCATAGCTAAAATGTTATTGTTTCTCCTAGTTCGCTAATCACATCTGCATAAGCAAGTGACTCTTTGGCTTTCTTGCAAGACTCTTCCCATTTTGCTTTGTCCCACATTTCGACTTTTGTTCCCATTCCGATAAAGACAATTTCTTTGCCAAGTCCAAGTTCTGCTTTGAGTTCTGGTGGCAATGTAAATCTGCCTTGACCGTCTTCCTTAATCTCACACAAGTTGGACAACAATGTACGAGCTGCGTTGGACTTTGGTGTGTCGATGAGTGTAATCATAGGAGCGAGTTTTTCGATTATTTCTTTTGATTTGCTGTTGGAAATAACGCTGAGATATGGAGAGCCATTCTGCATATAAAAAATGCTTTCTGTGCCGAGCTTAGCTCTGAACTTTGATGGGATACGATATCTGCCCTTTTCATCAGCTTGCAGATTGATTGTTCCGTAAAAGCCTTCCATACAATCTCCTCCTTATTTTCTTACACCATTATAATAGCAAACAAATTAGGTATTGTCAACACTCTTTTTCCACTTTTTTCCACGGTTAGAAAACAAACATTTGTTCATATTGCATATATGGTATTTGCAATATGTCAATACCACTATATATAGTGCTTTTAGAGTGGAAAAAGCAAAAAATCAACTGAAAAAATTGTAAAAAAATTTTTTGTAAATTTATTTTTGGAATGTCGAAAAATGTCATTTTGGGGATAGTTTGGTGCAAAAGTGGATAAAAATCCCAAAAAATTCAAATAGTGGTAAATGGTGGTAAATTTTGGTTTTGGATATGGGTGGAAAAAGTTCACTATCTTAGAAAATTTTACATAGAATATTTGCAAAAATCATCAATCAGTGCAAAAACACAGCCGACAATTATAAAATTTTACAACAAAACAAACAAACAAGACTACTCTATTTTGTCTATCAGTAAATTGTCAAGCGAAGTGCAACACTTTAGATAATTCTTGATTAAATAAATCTGCTGGTGTTTGATACTTCAATATCTTTCTAGGTCTGGCGTTCATGAGCGCCAGATTCTTTTTTAATGTAACTGGACTTA
>CAMFVQ010000044.1 GCA_945992255.1 uncultured Clostridia bacterium | reverse complement strand
GGATAAGACTTCTTGCAATGAGTTGGCTTGACAATCCCTATCGGCTAGTTCCGCCTACGGCTACAACTAGCCACTTCCCCTTACTAAGGGGCAGTCTTTTATTTTGTTCATGTTTGGTTTTCATTTTTTTGTTCGTTTTTTCGTTCATTTTTTTGTTTGTTTTTTACTTTGTTTGTGTAGTGTTTGTTTTTGTTTCCTTTACTTATATTCTAATAATAGGCGAAATTACTCAAAATATTTTTTAATAAGACAGGCGTTGTCAGTTATTGTGGAGTACAATAAATTTGAAAAACAAACAAATGTTCACAATTTTGTCACAAAAGTTTGCAATTTGTGGATATGAGGTGTTAGAATATGTTGGCAAGGAGGTTAAGGCATGGAAAGAGATGAAGCATTGAAGAAAATGAAAGTTTGGTCATTTACGATTTTGACAGCTTATCGAAACATCGAAAGAGTGGTCAATTCTATCGACAAATGTATCAGTGCGGCAGCTGCTGGCAGTATAAATTGCGGCGGCAAGACTATGGAACTGATGGAAGCTGTGTTGGAACTTATCAAACGAAAAGAGCGACTTATCAACTTGAAGGTCCTCATTGATGAAGTTTTGGACAAGCTCGAGGCTAAGGAAAAGAAAATACTGTTGCTTAGATTCGTGGATAGGGTGAAGTTCGAGGACTTGTCCAAAGAGTTGGGCTGTTGTCGCAGAACGGCATTCAGGTGTTATGATCATGCAATGTGGTCAGTAGGCAGACTTTGCGAAAAGTGCGGTTATGGTCCAGAGTGGTTGACAAAACGCTATGCAAATGACAATTTTGTGTCCAAAATTTTGGATAGGGTGATTGAAAAAAGCTTTGAAACCAATCATCAAGCAGCCGTAGTCGAGAAAGTATCAAAGCAAGACAAAGTAGCCAAAGTCGAGAATGTGGCAAAACAAAACAATGTAGCCAAAGTTGAGAATGTAGCAAAACAAGACAGACAACCCAAAGTCGAAAGTCAGCTAGACAAAACTTGCAACGAAATGCAAGAAAATACGCCACTACAACTGAGAATAAAGCTCAATTTGTTCGCCACAAATGTGAGTTGCTAGTGGAAGATGCTTGCTGGGTGTGTAGCAAGCTTGTTGCAAGTTGTATCTACCAATTTTGGAACTTGCAAGAACCCAAAATAAGAAACAAAAATATTACAAACAATACATAAAACAAAAATACAAAAGCAAAATAAATACGTAAACAACTATGTTGCAAGCTGAAAAGAATAGCAACCGCTAGAAGATATAAGTGCAAGCATTGTCTTGTCGATAGGGCAAAAAAGCAAAAGTTGCCCAAAGAAAAACACCTACAAAAATAGGTGTTTTATTATGCCAAAAACTATAAATACGTGTTTAGTCAGCCTTGTGAGCTGGCTTGAAAATCAAGAACACGATGACCACACACAACACGCAAATGACACCAATCAAGACATTGCGGATAAGGTTGTTGGTGGCAGGTGCTTCGGGAGCAGATGGAGCAATAGTTGGCGTGTCCTCAGTAGGTGGCACAACAACAGAATTTGGGTGAGTTGGCACTTTGGCAAGTGTCAAATCAGGTTGAGCTGTCATAGCCGGGTCGAGATAACCACGATTGACGACATCGGCATTGTCGGTGATAGTTACAAAATAATATGTCTTGGAAGAAATCTCGGCAAAACCTATGAACTGAATAGACTTGACATCTTCCAAAAAGTATCTTACACGACCTGCATTGTTGTCCTCGAGGGCAGAAGTTTTGAAAAGCTTGATGATTGTGTCTTCGCTCAAATCTTTGCTCAGTGTGACAGCAGGCGCATAGTAAGGTGCGTTGGCAATGTCCTTGTGGGTGGTGTCAACAGCAGCCTTGGCGGATATGTCTTTGGTCTTTGCCCAAAGGGATACGCCGTTGTAATCAACTTTGGTATATTCGACCTCGATAGTGGTGGTCGATTGGAAGTAGTATGAAGGTGGAATATAACAAGCAATATCGCTAGATGGCTTGGAGTCAACATCATTGTAAAGTGGAAGGGCATTGGCAGTGGTCATATCGGCTGCAGCAACCATATAGAAAGGTCGCTTCTCAGCAAAACATACCGCCGAGCCTAGCAAAAGACAAACGATTGTGACCAAAAGCATTGCGATGATAGTAAGTTTCTTCATATCAAACCTCGTAATAATTCTATCTATATTATATAGACAAAATGCAAAAATTTCAATCTATAAATGGGGTAAAAAATTAAAATGGTACAAAAAGTGGAAAAAAGAATGGATAAAAAAGAGATATTGTGTCGCATTTTGTCGATTAGGCGAGAGCAAGCAAGGCGAATCCGGAACGACAAGTTGGCTCGCTACAACAAGGGTGAAGTCGTGCATAAAAAGCAAATGCTTTTTCACCAATGCCCAAAACGCAACAGATGGGTGTTCGGTGGCAACAGAAGTGGCAAGACAGAATGTGGAGCAGTGGAAGCGGTTTGGCTGGCTAGGGGGATTCACCCGTATAGGCAAAACAAACCAACCAATGGTTGGGTAGTGTCGCTGTCGTATGAGGTGCAAAGAGAAGTTGCCCAAGAAAAAATACTGGGGTATCTCAACCCTGATTGGATAGAAGATGTGGTGATGATGACAGGCAAAAAAACCGATTATAGCCACGGAATAATTGACTATATCCTTGTAAAAAATGTCTTTGGCAGTGTGTCAAGGATAGGCTTCAAAAGCTGTGATCAGGGCAGAGAAAAGTTCCAAGGTGCTTCGCTTGATTGGGTATGGTTCGATGAAGAGCCACCTGAAGATATTTATCTCGAGTGTTGTATGAGAGTGCTGGACAAAAAAGGTGACGTGTGGGGAACGATGACTCCACTCAAAGGCTTGACTTGGGTGTACGAATATATCTATCTCAACACCAAAAACAACCCTGAAGTATGGCACGAACATATCGAGTGGTCGGACAATCCGTTCTTGGACAAAGCAGAAATAGAAATGTTGACTAACAGCTTGGACAAAGAAAGCTTGGAGAGCCGAAGATATGGTAGATTTTGCAAAGCTGAGGGACTGGTGTATAAAGAATTCGATGAAACAAAACATGTCATCGAGCCGTTCGATATTCCGCCTGATTGGCAAGACTTGATAACCATTGACCCCGGACTTAACAATCCGACAGGTTGCTTGTTTTGTGCCGTGGACTATGACGGCAATATCTATATGGTGGCAGAGCATTATGAGGCAGGCAAGGACATTGACTATCACTGCAAAGCCTTGCACAATATGGCGGACAAACTGGGGTGGCATAGAGATAAACAAGGCAGACTCAGAGCAATTATCGACTCGGCAGCCAATCAAAGAACACTGGCATCTTCCAAAAGTGTGGCAGAGCTTTTTAGGGAAAATGGCATACTGGTGAACACCAATGTAGACAAACAACTTTTTGGGGGAATTGCAAGAGTAAAACAATATTTTGCAATGGACAAAATAAGAATCTTTTCGTGCTGTACCAACTTGATAAGAGAGTTGAAATCTTATTGGTGGAGCGAGGGTGACAACCCAATCAAGCGTGATGACCACTTGCTCGATGCTGCTCGATATTATGTGATGACAAGACCGCTATCACCTGCTTTGCCAAAAGAAATACTAAGCCCTATCCAACAAGACAAAAACAAGCTGATAAGAGCCAACAAATACAAATAACTCGATACATATCGAACAAAATCAATATAAGAGGGACAAAAGTGGATGAAGAAATAAAGAAGGCTTTGTATAAAAAAGCCGTGGGATACACTGCCAAAGAAGTGGTGGAAGAATATGGCGGAGAGGATGGAAATTTGGTCAAAAAGAAAGTTTCTAAGAAGCATATTCCGCCTGATATGACGGCAATCAAAACTCTCATCGACATCGACCAAGACGCAGGCGAATTGGCAGACAAAAGCGATGAAGAGCTGGAAGAAATGTTGAAAAAACTTACCATAGAACTGGGTGAGTGTCAAGAATAAATAAGCAAAAGACTGTAAAGATAGAAAAATGGCTTGCGATAATATAGGCTAGCCAAAAGGAGAAATTATGAAAATTGTGGAGCAAGAAAACAAAGTTAGGTGTGATGTGGCTGGGTGCAAAAATTTGGCAGAATATTCTATCGTAGGCGAGGGCGGTAACAAGAGCCAATATATCAATGTTTGCAAAGATTGTTTGCAAGAAATACATAGAGAATGTAGCAAAATATTTGTGCCAAAAAGCCCAACAAATATATTCAACAAACCTATCTACAAGGGAGGATTTAGATGAAAAAATTCAACAAAGAATACGAAAAAGTAGTGGTTGAAAAGGTGCTGAAAGACTTTGAAGCAAGAAAGGAAGAGAGAAAATCTTTGGAGCTGGAGTGGCGATTGAATATGAACTTTTTTGCTGGCAATCAGTATTGCGACATAACTCCTAACGGCGATGTTAGAGATTATGGCAAGCAGTATTTTTGGCAAGAGAGAGAAGTGTTCAATCACATTGCATCAATCGTAGAAACTCGTATAGCAAAATTGCTGAGAACAAAAATCGGCTTGTCGGTCAGACCATTCTCTAACAGCGACAGCGACATCAATTCGGCTAAGCTTTCTACAAAAATCATTAAAGCGGTGGAAGAAAAAGCCAACTTGACAAGCTTACTCAACTCTGCAATTATGTGGAGCGAAGTGACTGGAAGTTGCTTTTTCAAGGTCGTGTGGAATGGCGAGAAAGGCAGAGTTGTGGGCGAGATTGGTGGCAAAGCTGTCAAAGAAGGCGATGTGCAAATAGCTGTCGTGCCACCTTATGAAATCTATCCGGACAGCGTCACAAGACAAAGCATTGAAGAGTGTTCTTCTATCATACATGCCAAGGCTTACACCATAAGCGAAGTCAAGGATATGTGGGGAGTTGAGCCTACCGCGCAAGATATTCAGGTGATGGGTATCACCGCTTGCGACAATCTCGGCGGTGTGGGATATAGCTCGAGCGTAAATACATTCTTGTCAAAATCAGCCAAAGATAGCTGTATGGTCATCGAAAAATATACCAAGCCTAGCAAGGAATATCCAAATGGAAATCTTACCATTGTGGCAGGCGATAGGTTGGTGTATTGTGGGGATTTGCCATATGTCAATGGCTGTGACGGAACAAGGACATTCCCATTCTGTAAAATTCATTGTATAGAAAAAGTGGGCAACTTTTTTGGCAGTAGTGTAGTAGAAAGAATGATTCCGCTTCAACGTGCTTACAACGCTGTCAAGAATAGAAAACACGAATATATGAATCGTATGGCTATGGGAGTGTTGGCTGTCGAGGATGGCTCGGTCGATACTGACAACCTCGAAGAAGAGGGCTTGTCACCTGGCAAAATCCTCGTTTATCGCCAAGGTTCTCAACCACCTGAAATGATGAATGCAGGCAAAGTGCCAAGCGACTTCCATATCGAAGAAGAAAGATTGTTGTCTGAGTTCGTGACAATATCAGGTGTGAGTGAATTGTCAAAATATTCCCAAACCTACAACTCGATGTCAGGTAAAGCAATCGGATTGCTTGTCGAACAAGATGATACAAGATTGTCGATTGCGAGCGGAAGCATAAGAGAATGCGTCAAGAGAATTGGCGAGTTCGTTATTCGACTTTATAAGCAATATGCTGTGGTGAAGCGTTTGATGAGATTGAGCGATGACCAAACAATCCAAACATTGTATTTTTCGGCAACCGACCTAGGAAGTGAAGATATTGTGTTCGATTGTGACAACGAATTGTCCGACACTTTGGCAGGCAGAAAAAGTATGGTTATGGAGTTGCTCAGAATGGGACTCCTCAACGAAAGCGATGGCACTATAACCAAGCGAAACAAGCTAAAAGTGCTGGAAACACTGGGTTTTGGCAACTGGGAAAATAGCCTTGATATACAAGAATGTCACCTAAATGTTGCCAACAAAGAAAATCTGAGAGTGGGCAAAGATAAGCTCGAAGTCGGCGAATTCGATGATCATCAGTTGCATATAGAGCAACATATAAAATACTTGCTTTCGTGCGACAAACTGGATGAAAAAGCCAAAAAATTGCTCAGTGAACATATCAGAGAACACAAGTCGAGTGCTTTGATGATAGAGCAAAATGCGTGAGGTGATATATGAAATTTTGGAGAAAAATAAGGTGGTTGCTGAGATGGGGAATTTAGAAAACAAAGCGGTAGAGAATGCAAACGACAAGCAAGTCGAATACAACAATCAGCCAAGCAATAAAAGCATTGAAGAAAATACAAATCAAAATTCAAGCGAAAATGTAAAAGAAAGTGAAAAACAAAACACAAATGAGCAAATGCTTGGAAAAGATTGGAATCAAGACAACATAGACATCGCAAAAGCTAGCATAGAAAATGTTGAAAAGATAGTAAATCAAAGCGAAAATAGTCAAGAGAATAGCGATGAAAACATAAATATTCCCAAAGAAAATGGGGAAGATATAAGCCAAAACAACATTGGCGACAGCGAAATAAAGCTGAGTGAGAATAAGCAAATTGTAGATGGTGACAGCCCTGAGTATAGCAAGGGAGAGTGGCAAGATAAGACAAGGAGATTTTTGGAGGACTACCCACTAGGAAGAAGTTTTGTAGAACAAATAGGTGAAGAGATAGCCCGTGATGATACTTTGAGCCACAACTCCAATTGCTTGGAGATAGCACTCGCTAGGGTGCTTAGCAAGGCTTATATGTCGCCAAAAGACATAATAAATAATCAAGAATTCCGTGAAAAATTCGTCTACGACAATGTAGAAATCAAGTCAGTGATAATTGACAAATACTTGAGAAGTCTTGATGAACAAAAACCGCCTGCAACGATGGAGAGTGGTGGACAAATACTTTTCGTGCCACCTGATAAGCCAAAGAGCATTGACGAGGCAGGCGAATTGGTAAGAAAAATGCTCAAAAATAGGAGGAATTGATGGTAACACTAGAAACAGCAGACAAAGCATTGAAGGAGGTTTATCTTGGCATTGTAGCCGACCAACTTAACGTAGGAGTAAATCCTTTCCTTGCGAAAATTCAACAAACACAATCAGATGTATGGGGCAAAGATATTGTAAAACTCGTGCCTTATGGTATGAACGGCGGTGTGGGAGCAGGTACAGAAACTGGCGATTTGCCTATCCCTGCCCAAAACAACTATGACAGATTCAAGCTCGAACTCAAAAACTTGTATGGCACAATCGAATTGTCCGACAAGGCGATCAGAGCTTCACAATCAAGCGTGGGAGCTTTCGTGGACTTGCTCAATGCAGAGATGGAAGGCTTGCTAAAAGCTTCAAAATTCAACCTTGGTAGAATGTTGTATGGCGACGGCAGTGGCGTACTTGCCAAAATTGTACCTGCAAAATGCTCAGGCAAAACAATTGGACTTACTTCTGTCAAAAGCGTGATGGAAGGTATGGTAATCGATGTTTATAAGGGTGCAGACCACAACATTTATCCATCACTTGGCGGTGTGAGAATCGTGGCAGTGGACAGAGTGGAAAAGACAATCACTGTCAATGCGACATTCTCCCAAACTTTTACCCAAAACGACTATATCACCGTGCAAGGCTCTAAGGGCAACGAGCTTACCGGCTTGGGTGCAATCTTCTCAGACAAGGACTTGTACGGTCTATCTCGTAAGGATAGAAGTTGGCTAAATCCAAAGCATGATAAGAATGTAGGCGAAATTACTTCTGGCAAAATCCAAGAAGTGATTGACTATATTGATGAAATTGCAGGTAGCTCTATCGATATGATTTTGTGTAGCTATGATGTGAGAAGACATTATCTCAACCGCCTAGAGCTTAACCGAACCAACGTGGATTATATGAATTTGGACGGAGGCTTCAAGGCGATAAGTTACAACGGCGTGCCTATCGTTGCGGATAGATTCGTGGAAGATGGCGATATGTTCTTGCTCAATACTGCCGACTTCAAGCTTCACCAACTTTGCGATTGGAGATGGCTCGAAGGTGATGGTGGCAAGATTATTAAGCAAAAACCAAACTCTGCTACATATTCTGCAACACTTGTAAAATACGCTGACTTGTTGTGCGATAAGCCAATCGGTCAAGCAAAAATGTCAGGCATCAACGCCTAAATAGGGGAGCAATATGGATAAGCTTGTAAAGATAGAAAATGATATGTTCGACATAGCAAGTCGTATTAGGAGCATTGATAACAATTATCAAATATATTTTAATAGGGGAACGGCTCGTTATGAAGTGCATAACTCGGCGTGCAATCCGAGCAAACAATTCGATTGCCCATTCGATAGACTTGATGCAAGGCTGCTTGAATATACCGCAAGCACAAGGATTGAGCGGTTGGATAAAATACTCGAAGAGATAGACAAAAGCAACAAGAGTGTAGAAAAATCTTCTTTGCAAGCAAAAGAGCAAAAGCTCCAAAATATCATAGAAAAATCTATGTCAAAGTTTTGCTAAGCCTAGCTTAGCAGCTTTGGCTGGGGGTGAAAATGAATCTAAAAGATATAATAGAAAATTGCCTTGGTTATCTGGACGGAGAAGTGGGCGAGATAGGGACTTTTGCCCAAAATTCTAACAAGGTGAAACTCTTGATAAGATGTGCCAATATCAAAATAAAAGAGATTGCTTGCGACTATTTGCCACTCACTGATGAGTGTGAAATGGTGGTCGAGAATGGACAAATCGAGCTGGGTGCTTTCCCTAGGCGAGTCAAAGAAGTGTTGAGCGTGACCAAGGGCGGTGTAAGGCAATATTTTAAGGTAAGCCCATCAAGTATTTTTGTTAAAACTGGTGGTAGAGTCATCGTAAAATATCACTATTTGCCGACTGATATCAAGCTGAATGATATGGTGGAAGTGGACAGCAGAGTAAGTGATGTTACGCTTATTTTTGGAGTGCTGTCAGAGTATTGTATGGCAACGGGCAGATACGAAGAAGGCGTGTATTGGGGCGAAAAATTCGAGAGCGGAATGGCAGTAGCTTGCAGGTCGAATAGAGAAAGATTTGTCAAAGTTGGGAGATGGAAATGATAGCAAAAAAAGAGAAAATCAAACCTATAAACTCCAAATATACCTACAAAACGCTGTCGTTTTTCTTGGGAAATGATTGTGACAAAAACAAGGGCGAAATGCCAAGCAACTATGCAAGTGAGAGCAAAAACTTCAAGTTCGACAACAATAAACTTGTCGCAACTCAAGGTTGGGAAAAGCTGAAGCTGAGGAATGGCAATGATATGGAAGGGTTGGAGAATGTGAGTGGTAGACTCTTTTCTTCAAAACTTGTGTACAATGAACGAAATAATACCTTGTTGTTGTATTCGCACAACAAAGGACTGGATATGAGATGTTGTCGAGATACCCAAGAAAATTGGATAAGAATGAAGTACAACGGCATCGCTGAGTCGTGTTGTTATTATCGCTACAAGGACAAGGACTATGCTTTTTTGTCATCGCCTATGGGTATGTATTATATCGTTGATGGCGGTTCGCTGTCGCTTGTGCTTACCCAAAAACATATCAAAAAAATCTTGTCGGTCAATGAAAGAATTTTTGCAGTGGTCAAAGAGCCTAACAAGCCAAATAGTCTGTGGTTCAGTGATATGTTCAATCCGCTAGAATGGGATGTTTCACTAGGCGGTGGCGGATATATAGATGTGGATTTTAGCTATGGCGAAATAAGAGAAATCGAAAGCATTGGGGACTATTTGTACATATTTTGTGATTTTGGAATTTGCAGGTTGACTTGCTTTGCAGCACAAGAAAATTTTGAACTGAAAAAAGTGTGCAGTTTGCCTTATAAAATGCAAAACAACGGCATAGGAAAGGTAAAAGAAAAAATCGTTTTTGCGACCCAAAAACAACTGTGTATATTCGATGGCAGCAGTTATTGGAAGTTGAATATTTTGCTCGAAAAGTATACAAAAGACAACTATATCAAAAAAATGTTGGCACTAGATGACAAAATTTATATTTGTATGTGCAACGACGACCACAGCAAAAACATGGTGATTGTGTATGATTTGGCAAGCAAAAGTTACTTTGAAATGACTGGCTGGCAAATCGAGGATATAGCTTTGGTAGAAGGTGGAATGTGGTCAGGTATCGTGGGCAAAAGCTGGCTGTGCAATACGCTGGTGAGATTGTCAGATGACACACCCAACTTCATCACACAAGTGGAAAGAGAGTGGTGCGTAAGGGACATCGATATGGGCTTGTACGACACCGAAAAAATCATCAAAGAGATAGAATACAAGGTAACAAGCGATTGTGAAATGGTGATAGAGAGCAACAATCAAGAGTACAATTTTAGGTTGCTATCTGGCGAAAACAAAATCAAAGTCAATGTAAGCGGCAAGAAGTTTTGCTTCAAGATTTTGAGCAATATGCCCAAAGTGGAGATTTGTCCGATGAGGGTAAAGATTGGGGTGAAGAATGGATAATCTAGACAGAGAAAAATTGGAAAAAGCCTATTACAATGCAACGATTGCAGAACAAAAAATCAAGACAAAATTGGTGTGGAGCTTCGAGCCAAACAATGCAAAAACTCAATACGTATGCACATTTTGGTCGAATAGCGGAAAAACTTTGGTCAAAGTGTGGGGAATGAGCGAAAAACAAATCAAGGTCGATGATATTGTGCTGAACAGCTCATCTTGCGTTTGGCTGAGAGAGTTTTATCTGGACAAAGGTAAACACAAAATCACAATCGATTGTGTGGCAAATAGCGGTCTTGGCGTGGAAGTTGAAACAAGGAATGGTAGGTATGACAATAAGTCTTAGAAAAATCAAGAAAATGATTGGGAGATATAATTATGCACTCAGTCAAAGGAGTAACAATGTGGGGGAAAATCAAGGAGTTTTTTGGGATAGAAACCAAAAAAGATAAGCAAAAGAAGCAAGAAGAAAAGGAAAACAAAGAAAAAGTTTTGGAGAGCTTCAAAGATGGTGAAAAAGAGCTGTTGGGTAAGTTGGACGGGCTTAGTCGAGAGTGGGTCAACTATGACAGAAATAGATTCAAAAAGCTAGATGACATTTTGCCAAAAGAGTTGGAAATCGAGCTGAAAGAATATACTGGCGACAGCGAAGATGTCATCAATAAAAAAGTAAATGAAAAGTTTGGCTTAGAAAAGCAGAATAAGCAAAATATTGCCAATGAAAAGTTCGATGAACTCATTGGCAAGGTGGGCAACCAAAAGGACAGCGCCAAGCTAAAACTTGAACAAACTTTGGATGAAAATCTAAAACAACAGGCCGATACTTTGGAAAAGATTAAGCAAAGAGTGGCAACTCGTGGGCTTGCTAGATCATCAATAAAAGACAGTATGGACACGAGCGCTAAGAGATATTTTGAGAGAGAAAACAACTTGGCTGAGAGCGATTTTGGAGAGAAAATCAAGGAACTTGATAGCCAACTTAGAGTGTTGGAGAACGACAAAAAAGATGCTTTAGCGGAGCTTGATATAAAATTCGCAAAGCAAATTGATGATGAAATAAAGTCGCTCACCAACAAGCGAAACAACGAAATTGAAAAGATTGAAAAGTACAACGCAGAGCAAAAAGATAAAGCGTTGAAATACAAGGTTGACCGTGCCAAAAAAGTGCAAGCACAGCTCCAAAAAATTGCCGAAATCAGGAATGAAGAGGCTGCCAATGAAATCGAGTATGGCTATAAGGGCGAAAAGTTGAACAACTATCAAAAAAGATTGGATGCGGCGGTGGAATTTTATGGCCAAGTGCCAAAAGAGTATGCCAGAGAAATGGTGAAAAACAATCCACAGCTAAAAAATTATTTAGGAAGAATGTACGGCAAACTCCTATCATATTTGGGTTGATATGTGGGACGAAGTGTTGGAATTGGCGACAACCAATGGAATTTGGGCGTTGTTGTTCTGTTCGTTGTTGGTGTTTGAACTCAAAGACAGCCGTAGTCGAGAGAAAAAATACCAAAATACTATCGAAAAATTGTCGAATGGACTAGATTGTATGCACGAAATCGGTGACGATATTCAGTCGATTAGACAAGAAATGAGAGCTAGATTGGATGGTGGAATATGAAAAGATACAAAAGTTACAATTTTTGGCTGTCTGTCATCAGTGCTGTGATGGTGCTGCTTGCAGCGCTGTCTGATAAAATAAATTTGCCGTATATCGATGGAGTGCTTAAAGCTTTGCTTGGCGTGATGGCGGTGAGCGGTATTGTCAGTAAGCCTGTGGAAAAAAGTGAGGATATGACTGAAAATAAAGAAAATTCTGAAGATGATAAGCCAGTCGATGAAGAAGAGTAGTCGCCAAGAAAGACTCCCTGTGGGGGGTCTTTTTTGATTGGACAAACCGAATAAAAAGGCTGCCGTTCATAAGGATATTGCTGTCGCAAAATTAGGTGTAGTTTTTGGCGAGGCGGTAGAGGAGAGTTACGATTTTGGAGGGGGTATCTCGGTCGTAGTGATAGGTTTTGAAGTGGCTGTGGTAGGTGTCATCAATTGCTTGGACAAGGGTGTCGGCGGTCATATCCTTTTGTTGGAGAGTGCGACAATAACCCAGCCGTTCGTATTCGTTGGCATTGGTGATTTGGTCGCCCCTCGATGCTTTGGTCGGCAGTGGAATAAACAAAGTTTTTTTGCCCAAAGCTAGCAATTCTTGTGCAAAATTTGCCCCACAACGAGAAACTACCACGTCGGCGACTTGGATAAAATCTTGGATATTGTCCGCATAAGGCATTGCAAAATATCCATCGTGGACAGGCGGTGTAAAAGATTTGCCTGTGATATGGATTATGTTGTAAGTTTGGCAAAGTTTGTCAAGGCTTTGGGCAAGAGTTTGGTTGATTGCCAAAGCGCCGAGCGAACCGCCCACCACAAGCAAAATTGGGCGAGAATGGTCGATATGCAGTTGGGAAAACACAGCTTGTTCATCGCCGTGGAAGATTTGCTCCCTCAGCGGATTGCCGAGCATATATGTTTTGGGCGAAATGAATGTGCCTTTGTGACTGGTGATGACCGCTTGGGCATATTTGGAAGTCAGCTTGTTGGCAACGCCTAGGGTGGCATCGGACTCGTGGCATACGACAGGTATGCCTAGCCTGCGAGCGGCAAGCGTGGTGGGCAGTGATACCCAACCGCCTTTGGAAAATACTATGTCAATTTTTTGTTGGGTGAGTATGTGCTTGGCTTGTTTGACACAATGCGGAAGTACGAACGGAATGGCAATGTTGGCGAAAAACTTTGTGCGGTCGAGCTTGATGCAATCGGTGTGAAAAAACTTGACCTTGTAGCTCTCGCAAATGATTTTTTCCATGTTGTGGGAGTTGCCAATGTAAATGATTTTGTTGGACTTTTTGCGAAGTTCGTCCAAAAGTGCAATGTTGGGCATAATATGTCCAGCCGTTCCGCCACCAGTAAGTGCAATGTTCATAAGCGCTCCTTGTTGTTTTTACTAATCTATGCAAATTGTGGGGGATATATACGAGGGCAGGAATAAGGATATGGGTGAGGAAAAGGACTTATCCCCTCAGTTTTTGTTCAGCAAAGCTGACACAAAAACAGCTCCCCTTACCAATCGCAGTCATCATTCTGCATTTTGGCTAGCTTGCAAGTTTTCAGCTAGCTCTTTATGC
>CAMFVQ010000043.1 GCA_945992255.1 uncultured Clostridia bacterium | reverse complement strand
TAGCAAGGGACAGTGGCTTGCGGTAACAAAGTGGGAGCAAGCCGATAGGGATTGTCAAAAGTTGCTCGTTGCAAGAAGTCTTATCCCTTCAGTTTTGCTTCCGTTGGCACTAACGCAAAACAGCTTCCCATGCAACAAGGGACGCTCTTATTGCGGATAATTCACTAAGTGTGTTAGTTATACTTTTTGATTGTTAGTTGTCTTTGAATAAAATAAGACAATCCCTCAGTCTAGCCGTCATTTCATTTTGGGCTAGACAGCTCCCTTTGCACAAGTCAGCCTTTCTCAACGGATAATGCTTTTGCAAGATAATTACTCTGTTAAAAGCTATTAAGTATAAAGAAGTTAACCAACCTATTGGATAAAAAATCAGTATAAAATGGCTGCCGTAGTGCAGCGGGAGCTGGATTGTTGGAGCTGTAAGCGGAAACAAGACTGAGGGATTGTCATTTTTTTGATGCAATATCTATATTAAGCGTTCCATACCATTGGAGCTTTTATTTTTTCAAAGATTTGGGTTCTATCTTTTATTTATTTGCCTAATATATTTACATATAGGTAAGTTTGTGCTACAATATCTAGTAGGTGAACTATGGAAATAGAACAAGTAATTGACAATATTGCTAAAATGAAAGCTGAGATTGCCCAAGTCAAGGCGGAATGTGGCTATGATTATGATATCACACTGATTGGCGTGACCAAAACTAAGCCTGTCGAGCTGTCAGTGGATATCCAAAATATGTCGCTACTTGCCGATGTTGGCGAAAACTATGTGCAAGAACTTGTTGAAAAATATCCGTATGCACCAAAACTGAATTGGCATTTTGTGGGGCAGTTGCAGTCCAACAAAGTCAAATATATAATAGACAAAGTATCACTTATCCATTCTTTGGACAGAGAAAGTCTTGCTTGCGAAATCGAGAAACAAGCTGTAAAGCACGACAAAATTATGGATTGTTTGATTGAAATCAACATGGGAAGTGAGTTGTCTAAGGGTGGTATTGACAAGTCCGATTTGGTAGATTTTGCAAAGCTCATAGACAGCAAATATCCACATATAAGGCTTAGGGGAGTAATGGCAATTATGCCTAACCTTGGTGAATGTGAAGAATTTAGAGGGCTTTTTGAAGATTTTTATCGCCAGTGGGAAGTGCTGAAAGATAGTGTAAGTGATAGACACAAGGTTGATATAAGGTCATGTGGAATGACCAATGATTGGGAATATGCAATCAGATATGCGCAATCAACGCATATTCGTATAGGCAGAGCTTTGTTTGGCGCTCGCCAATAAAGGAGTGAAAATGGACGACAGAAACAGAAGAGAAATGGATAGAAGAAGAGAATTTGGCGACCCAAATGGCGGTTTTATGCCTAGATTTGGCGGTGATGGTTTTTCTCCACGCAGAGAAATCAATCGTGATATGCCAAGAGATATGAGAGATGATAGGGGTATGGAATATGCTCAACCTAACCAATATGTTCCACCTGCTCCAACTCCAATAACTCGTGGAGATTATGCTCCAAATACACCGGCATATCCAACTCAGCCGGCACAATTTTCATCGCCATATCAGCCACCACAACCACAATTCAACCGACCACCACAAACCGATGGTTTTTATTATGACTACAACAATCAACAATTTTCCGGTCAATCTCAGCCCCAATACGACCAACCACGCAAGAAAAAGGGGTTTTTCTCGTTTGGCAAAAAGGAAGAACAGACTCCTCAAGGCGGCGTTTACAACAATGTTATCATCACTTATCCTCGCTCTATAACCGATGTTCAGTCTATTATTGACAGTCTAAGAGCTAGACAAGCCATAATCGTGGATATGTCCAAGGTCAATGAAAAAGGTTGCCAACGCATTATGGATTATCTTAGCGGTGCTATCTATGCTTTGGGGGGCGCGCAACAAAGAATTGCGGATACTATGTTTTTGTTTACTCCTGATGGGGTAAGTATTCAAGGTCCAAGTGACTTGAAAAAGAGATATGATTGATAGGTTAATATGCTAAATAAAAAGAATTTTCCTTACAAACAAGTAATAATCGAAGTTGGTATGTTGGCAGCAATCTTGCTGATAGATTTGTTGTCAAAGTCTTTGGTATTTTCTTTTTTGGCAGATAAACCCAACCATAGATACGAGGTTCTCAAGGGCATTTATACTTTGGTGGAAGCTCACAACTATGGTGCATCTTTTGGTATATTCGAGGGTAAACAAGGCTTTTTGATAACATTGACCATTATTGCCATGGTAGGCTTTTCGGCATTGCTTGTTTTGCGACCAAACTTGCCAAAAATATTAAGATTTGCACTTATTTTGGTAGTTGGCGGTGGTGTGGGCAACCTTGTTGATAGGATAGCTTTCGGATATGTTAGGGATTTTATTGACTATACATTCTTGTATACATTCTTCAAAATAGATTTTGCAATCGGCAATATTGCGGATATTTTCTTGCTTGTCGGTGTATTTTTGATGATAGTTTATGTTAGTTTTGTCTATCAAGAAGGCGATTTTAGTGAAAATAAACGCCAAAAATCCGATGAAAAGATAGGTAATCAAAATGAGTGAAAAATTGATTGTCGAGAATAGTGCCAACACTAGGCTTGATATTTTTTTGTCCGAAAAACTTGATATAAGCCGTTCTTATGTCAAAACTTTGCTAGAAGAAAAGTTGATTTTGGTCAATGGAAAAGTTGTAAAAGCCGGATATAGTGTAAAAGTCGGTGATGAAATTAGATATGATATTCCCCAGCCAAAAGAGCTTGATGTTACGCCTTGCGATATAGATATTGATATTGTATACGAAGATGAGGATATGGCGGTCATCAACAAGGCTCAGGGCATGGTGGTTCACCCAGCACCGGGTTCGTATGATAATACACTTGTCAATGCGCTTTTGTATCACTTGTCATCGCTCAGCAATATCAACGGCGTGATAAGACCGGGCATTGTGCATAGGCTTGACAAGGACACTTCCGGATTGCTTGTTGTGGCAAAAAATGACAATGCTCATATTAATTTGCAAGAGCAAATATCTACCAAGGCTGCCAAGCGTTTTTATATTGCATTGGTTGATGGCAACTTGAAAAAAGATGAAGGCGTTGTGCATACTTTCATCGACAGAAGCAGTAAGGATAGAAAAATGATGGCGGTATCACGTGACAACAAGGGTAGAGAAGCTATCACTTTGTACAAGGTTGTTCAAAGATATGTGGGATATACTTTGGTAGAGTTCGAGTTGAAGACAGGTCGCACTCATCAAATAAGAGTGCATAGCAAACACTTAGGTCATCCGATTGTAGGCGATCCTGTGTATGGCGGAAGCAATAAGTTTGGCTTGAATGGACAACTCCTGCATGCTTTTAAGTTGGTCTTGACTCACCCAAGAACAGGGGAGGAAATGACCTTCGAGGCGGATATTCCTGACTACTTCAAAAATGTGCTTGGACAGCTCAAAAAAACTATAATAATTCTAAAATAACATATAAATTGGAATAATAATTGCATTTTTATAATCAACAATTATGCAATTTTGATAAAATCAATGATATTCCCAAAATCAATCTTGACTATTTGTCAATAAAAAACACGAAAATGATACTACAAAACAATGCTCTATGAAGAAGTTTTTGATGAAAATATTGACAAGAAATTTTGTTGTTGGAATGTATCAAATAAACAATCTAAATAAATTTATTTTCAAATAGAAATTTTGTTGTGTAACAAAAATGCCACCTTGGGGTGGCTTTTGTTTATCTATCTAGCATATTGTTTTTTATTTTGAAACTTAATCTTTTGCCAAGTATTCTTTATGCTCGTTTGGGGTGACAAGAGCGGACTTGAAAACTGTATAGAGTACCATGCCGAGCTTTGCCGATGGGTGTCTTTTTAGGTTTTTGCGTTGGGTATAATCACATTCGACCGATGGGCTTTGTTTGGCAGTGGAGTAGAATGCACAAATTTCGCAAGCAGTTTGAAGTACATGGTCTGGCACTTCTCGACCTTCTACAAATATGATTGTATGAGAGCCGTGGAATTGTTTGGTGTGTATCCAAATATCGTTGCCATTTGCAACTTTGAATGTAAGTTTGTCGTTTTGGATATTGTTTTTGCCCACACAAACTACAAATCCGTCAATCTCATACGTAATTGGTTGGGCAGGTTTTTCCTTAGACTTTTTGCCTTGACTTGCTTTGAGTGCGCCAAGGGAAGTCAATTCGCCTGCTACCTCTTGGATTTCTTCCTTGGTATGACATAGCTCGATTGATGGCAAAATTGATTGGGCGTACTCGATGAGCGATTCGAGTTCTACAATTTGCTTTTCTACAATATCTTTGGTGCGTTTTAGCTTGTTATACTTCTTGAAGTAGGCTTGTGCATTGCCGCCCGGGGTGAGTTGGACATTGAGCGGTATGGTGATTGTAGGGCAGTTTTCTTGATAATAGTCCTGCACGACAGCTTTTTCATCACCTTTGCTCAGTTGATATATATTGCAAGTGATAAGCTCGCCAAACTTTTTGTAGTCGTCCATATTGTCCGTTTCAGCCAACTTTTCTTGACTTTTGGCAAGCTTTTTGGTGAGCTTGTTGATATATGAACGATGAGCTTTGAACAAGAATTTTATCTTGTCGCTGTGGCGATATTCGTTGTCTTTTTTTTCGACACACAATCTGATTGCATCGTTTAGAGTGTCGGTTGGGGAGGTAGTAATATTTGCATAAGGCTTTACGAAAAAGTCGCTAGGGTTGTCCAAATCACCTTGAACGCAAGGTGCAAATCCTCTATCAAATATGTTAAGCAAGCTGTCTATGCTGGACAAAATTTTGTCAATATCGGCACTCGATAGGACGATTTTGTCCGTATCGATACCTGACATATTCACAATCTCTTGTGCGGTTTGGATAGACAATCCTGCCACGTTTGAACACAAAAACTTTGCCAAATTGCCACCCATATATGTGGTCAAAAATTCCCTAAGCGCAGTATGATTGCTAGGCAAAATCTTGCTTTGGGCAGGGATAGAGTACTTGGCACTTGGCAACAAACAACGCTTGGTCGCAGAGTCGAACGGCACTTGTTTGAGAGTGTCGGTGATGACCGAATTTTGGTTGACGAGTAGGATATTGGAATATCTTCCCATCATCTCAGCAATCAAAGTAAAAGTCACCAAGTCGTGCATTTCGTTGTAGCTTTCTATACCTATACCTATTATTCTGTCTTCCCCAATGGTGGTGATATTCTTAATTTTGCCGCCTGTTAGATGCTTTCTGAGGTGCATACAAAAAGATGGGGCTGTGATAGGATTTTCCTTTTTGGTGGTGGATATGTGCATGCGAGGGTTGTTGGGATTGCACGAGATGACAAGCAAAAAATTGAGTCCATTTGCACGCACTGATAGGCTTATTTCATCTTTTTCCGGCATATAAATCTTGTCAATTTTGCCATTTTGGAGCAATTTGTCCAATTCTTGGGACAGAGCTTTGATAGTAATATAGTCGCTTGGCATACCAAAATCCTAATTGTTTTTCTTAATTATAAGATATAATCTATTTAATTGCAATAAATTATTGCATTATTCTTCCAAATGTGCTAAAATACATTTTGCAATTGTAAATAATTATGTTATAGGAGACTAAAATGAGTTACACAAAGGAAAATCTAGAAAAAAATCGTGTTAAATTCACAGTAGAAATCGATGAGGCTGATTGGAAGGCTGCTATTGATGATGCTTACGAAAAGTCTAAGAGCAAATTCCAAATCGGTGGATTCCGCAAGGGCAAAGTGCCACGCAAAGTTATTGAGGCAAACTATGGTCCGGGCGTATTTTTTGATGAGGCAATGGACATAATCCTTCCAAAGTCTTACGGACAAATCTTGGATGAAAATCCTGAGCTTTTCCCAGTTGATAGCCCAGAAATCGCTATTGTTGCACTCAGCGATACTACTTTTAAGTACACCGCAACAGTTCAACTCAAGCCAGAAGTTAAACTCGGTGCTTACACTGGTCTAGAATTTAAGAAAAACAAAGTTAGAGTAACCAAAGAAGAAGTTAAGGCAGAAATCGACAAGGCTTTGGAGTCTGCTGGAGCTTGGGAAAAGGTTACTGATAGACCTGCTCAAAAGGGCGACAAGACTATCATCGACTACAGCGGTAGCGTTGATGGCGTGAAGTTCGAGGGCGGTACAGCTCAAAATCAACCACTTGAGCTTGGCAGCGGTATGTTTATCCCTGGATTTGAAGAGCAAGTTGAGGGTATGAGCATCGGCGAAACAAAAGACGTTGTTGTTACATTCCCTGCAGAATATGGCGAGCCAAAGCTTGCTGGCAAAGAGGCAGTTTTCGTTGTAACATTGCACGAAATCTCAGTTAAAGAATTGCCAGCTTATGATGATGAGTTCGTAAAGGACGTGTCTGAGTTCGATACAGTTGCCCAATACGAAGCTAGCATCAAGGCTAACCTAAAAGAGTCTAAGGAGAAAGAGGCAGAATTCAAACTCGAGAACGATATGCTCGAGAAGATTGCATCTTTGGCTGAAGTTGAAATTCCTGATTGCATGGTAAGACATGAGGCAGAAAGAAAGGTTGAAGAATTCGAGTACAGACTTATGTACCAAGGTTTGAACAAAGATGACTACTACAAGTTCACTGGCACAACAAGAGAAGAGCTTATCGAAAAATATGCTGAGCCTTCTAAGAAAGACGTTTTGTACCAACTTGTTCTTGAAGCAGTTATGAAAGATATCAACATTCCAGTAAGCGATGAAGAAGTCAACGAGCAAATCGCTCAAATGGCTGAAAAAGCTGGTAGAAGTGTAGAAGAATATTCTAAGAATATCAACGACGAGATGAGACATTATATCCGCAACGATATTGTGACCAACAAGTTGTTCGAGTTCTTGAAAAACAACAACGAAATCAAATAATTTTAGTTTGATTAACGCACACAACCAAGCTGGTAAGTCGCAAGGCTTATCAGTTTGTTGTCTAAAAAGAAATTTTTGTAAAAAATAGTGTATAGGGAGAATAGTAATATGTTAATACCTACAGTTATTGATAGTACCGAAAAGGGTGAAAGAGCTTACGATATATATTCTCGTTTGCTCGAAGAGAGAATTATATTTTTGACAGGCGAAATAAATGATGCATCTGCCAATACTGTTGTGGCACAACTTGTATATTTGGAGTCCAAAGACCCAAACAAAGATATCAGTTTGTATATCAACAGCCCGGGCGGAAGTGTTTCGGCTGGTCTTGCTATCTATGATACAATGAATTATATCAAGTGCGATGTCAGTACAATTTGTATTGGAATGGCTGCATCAATGGGTGCATTTTTGCTATCTTCTGGTGCTAAGGGCAAGAGATATGCTTTGCCTAACAGCGAGATTATGATTCACCAACCATTGGGTGGTACTCAAGGTCAAGCAAGTGACATTTTGATTGCTGCCAACCATATCCAAAGAACCAAAGAAAAACTCACCAAGATTTTGGCTGAGAATTCTGGTCAACCTTATGACAAAGTGGCAGCGGATACTGACAGAGATAACTATTTGTCAGCCGAAGAAGCACTTGAATATGGCTTGGTAGACAAAATTTTTGATAAAAGAGGTTGAGTGTGGAGAACGAAAACAAAGAATTGAGATGTTCGTTTTGTGGCAAGAAAGAGAGCGAAGTTGACCAACTACTTGGCGGTCCAAGTGGTGTGTTTATTTGCAACGAATGTGTAGAGGCTTGCATGGACTTGCTCGACAATGATATAGATGATGAGCCTGCGAAAAACGAAAAAGTTGAGCTTTTGAAGCCTCACGAAATCAAGGCAAAGCTCGATGAGTATATCGTAGGACAAGATGATGCAAAAAAAGTTTTGTCTGTCGCTGTGTACAATCACTACAAAAGAATAAATTGTCGTGACACAGATGATGATGTAGAGCTTGAAAAGAGCAATATTTTGATGCTAGGACCTACCGGTTGTGGCAAAACATTGCTTGCAAAAACACTTGCCAAAATTCTCAATGTGCCATTTGCAGTGGCTGATGCAACCACAATCACCGAAGCTGGTTATGTGGGTGAAGATGTAGAAAACATCTTGCTAAAACTTATACAAGCTGCTGACTTTGATATCGAAAAAGCACAACTTGGCATCATTTATATTGATGAGATAGACAAGATTGCTCGCAAGGGTGAGAATACTTCTATCACTCGTGATGTGTCAGGCGAAGGCGTTCAACAAGCTTTGCTAAAAATCTTTGAAAGTACCGTAGCAGCTGTGCCACCTCAAGGCGGAAGAAAACACCCTCAACAAGAGTGTATCAACATTGATACCACCAACATTTTGTTTATTTGTGGCGGCGCGTTCGTGGGTATCGACAAGATTATCGACAAGCGTCGTGACAATTCGACCCTAGGTTTTGGTGCCAATGTCAAAGGCAAACACAGCGAAAGCTATGGAGAACTTATCAGAGATATCAGACCAGACGACTTGATCAAGTTTGGACTTATCCCAGAATTCGTGGGAAGAGTGCCAATCGTGGTGGGCATTGATGCTTTGGATGAAAAAGCTTTGGTAAATATTTTGACCAAGCCAAAGAATGCTCCAGTAAAACAATATACAAAACTTTTTGGTATGGACGGAGTGGATATTGAGTTCGAGGAAGATGCTCTCGAAGAAGTTGCTCGCCAAGCAATCAAACTCAATACCGGCGCACGTGGATTGAGATCAATACTCGAAGGATTGATGCTCGACCTTATGTATGATATTCCGACCGACAAAACAATAAGCAAGGTCATCGTGACCAAAGACTCGGTACTCAGAAAAGAAAAACCAAGAGTCGAAAGAACAACTGCTTAAACTAAAATGCGAATAAGTAAAATTATTCGCATTTTTTGGAAAGAGCAAATATGTGTAATAAATTCGAAAATAGCAAATAAGCGTAACAATTATGTTGCGAGAATATAGGACAATTCAAGTTGGTTGCAAGCAAGTCTTGCCGAGCTGTAAATGAAAAAATGCTCACAAGGCATTGATAGCAAGTTAATATTGTGTGAAAATGCACTCGTTTTGCTTGAAAATATACAATATACAATACCCAATCATGCGTTGTCCAACAAAGAATAGAGCATAAAATTGTTCTAGTGTAAATGGCACAAAAGGAGAAATATGAAGAAGTTGAAGATGATTATTTTGCCTGCAGAGCAAGCAATTTATCCACAATCGCATACGTTTTATGTGGCGGAAAATCCAGAAAGCTATTATTATGATGTTATCTCGGCTGTCAAAAATCAGCCGACAGCGGTTTTTGTGGTAAAAAGCAAGGAAAAAGAGATAACTAAACCTGTCGTAGCTCAAAAGTTGTTTGAAGTGGGCTGTGTGGGTTCGCTTGAAGTAAGCAATAACGGCGAATTGTGCGTAAGTGCTACATATCGTGCAAAACTTGTCAAGTTTTTGGGATATGAGGACGGCGTTGCTTGGGGCGAAGTGGAAGAAATGCCTTACACAGATACTCAGCCTTCAGACAGATTGGAAACAATGAAAGTCTTGATGGAACAAAGCGTTATGGCTCTCAACAAGCGTAAAAAAACTCGCAAAAATATTTTCGAGGATTACTTCAAGGCAGAAGATATCAATGAAAAAATCAATGCAGTGCTTGAAGTTTTGGACGGCATTGACAGACAACTTGTACTCGAAGAAAACAGCACTATTGCAAGGGCGGAAATGGTGTGTGTGCTTGCTAAAGAAACTCTCAACAACATAAGTTTGATGGAAAAAATCGACAATGTGGTCGAAGAGAGAATGAAGCAAGGACAAAAGGAATTTTTCCTCAGAGAGCAAATCCGTGCTATCAAAGGCGAGCTTGGCGAAGATGAAGAAGAATATGATATTATGCGTGACAAGATAGAAAATCTTGCTACCATCGATGATGTCAAAGAAAAGCTATTCAAAGAAGTTTCTCGTATGGAAAAAATGCCTGCCAATTCGCCAGAATACAGTATGCTTTGCAACTATATGGACGTCGTACTTTCTTTGCCTTGGGGCGTGTATTCCCAAGATAATTTTGACATTGACAATGTACGAGAAGTGCTTGACCGTGACCATTATGGTATCGAGAGAGTCAAGGAAAGAATTGTGGAATATATCGCAGTGAGAAAGCTTGCACCTGAGAGCAAAGCGCCAATCTTGTGTTTGGTGGGCGCACCCGGTGTGGGCAAGACTTCTATTGCTCAATCGATTGCCAAAGCCGTGGGCAAAGAGTATTTGCACATGAGTTTGGGCGGCATCAGAGATGAGGCGGAAATTCGTGGACACAGAAAGACATATATTGGCGCTATGCCGGGTAGAATTATTACCCAAATGTCTAAGGCAAAGACCGCCAATCCTATGTTTTTGCTAGATGAAATCGACAAAATGAAGTCGGATATGCGTGGCGACCCATCAAGTGCAATGCTTGAAGTGCTTGACCCTAATCAAAACCAATTCTTTAGAGATACATATCTAGAAGTGCCATTCGACTTGTCCAAAGTTATGTTCGTGATGACAGCCAACACCTTGTCAACTATCCAAAAACCATTGCTTGACAGAATGGAAGTTATCGAAATGGACAGCTACACTATGGAAGAAAAGGTGGAGATTGCGGACAGATACCTAGTGCCAAAGCAAATCAAGGAGCATGGACTAGAAGATTGTGAAGTGGAAATCACCAAAGAAGCCTTGTGCGATGTGGTAGATTTTTACACTAAAGAAGCTGGCGTGAGAGAACTCGAACGCCAAGTTGGCAAGATTTGCCGCAAGATTGCAGCCGATATCGTGGGCGGTAACAGTGTAAGTCATCATATCACTTGCAGCAATTTAGCTGATTATCTTGGTGTACGCAAGTTTGACAAAGATGACAATGTGTTCGACGGACAAGTTGGTGTAGTCAACGGCTTGGCCTGGACTAGCGTTGGCGGTGTGGTGATGAATATTGAAAGCAGATTGTTGCCAAGCGGAAAGGGCGAAATCACCTTGACAGGTAGCTTGGGCGATGTGATGAAAGAATCTGCAAGAATATCAATGTCAGTGGTTAGGTCGATTTTGCCAATGCTTGGAGTTGACAGTGAGCTGCTCACAAAGAACGATATTCATATCCATGCACCAGAAGGAGCGACTCCAAAAGATGGTCCATCGGCAGGTATATCAATGGCGACTTGCTTGCTCTCAACCATACTCAACAAGCCTATCAAAGAGCATTTGGCTATGACAGGTGAGTTGACTTTGAGCGGAAAAGTTTTGGCGATAGGTGGACTTAAAGAAAAACTTTTGGCAGCAATCAGAAGCGGAATGAAAGAAGTCATTGTGCCAAAACAAAACCAAAAGAATATGGAAGAGATGCCAGACAGCGTAAAAGAAAAGCTGAAAATCTACTTTGTAGAGGACGTCAATGAAGTATTTGAGATAGCTTTGGGGGTAAAAATATGATAATCAAAAACGCAAAGTTCGTTGTTTCTCAAAGTGACAGCAAAATGTGCAAAGACTACAACTGTCCAGAAATTGCGATTGTGGGCAAGTCAAATGTGGGAAAATCATCTTTTATCAATATGGTGACTTCTTCTAGCAAGCTCGCCAAAACCTCATCTACACCAGGTAGAACACGACTTATCAACTATTTTCAAATCAATGGTGGTGAGTTTATGTTCGTGGACTTGCCAGGGTATGGCTTTGCCAAAGTGACCGATGAAGAAAAGATGAAATGGGGCAGTATGATAGAAGGATACCTTGCCAACAAGTTCGGCAGAATTGTCAACGTGTTGGTGTTGATTGATATCAGACGCACGCCTGATCAGCTCGACAAACAAATGGTGAAATACTTGTATTATTACAATCTACCTTTTACAATCATTGCTACCAAAGCGGACAAGTTGTCCAGAATGCAACAGCAAAAACAAAAGCAAATCATTGCCAATGAGTTGGGTGTAGGTAGGGATAATATCATCATTACATCGTATTTGGATAGGGTAGGAATCAAAGAAACACTCGACAAAATAGAGGTTATTTTGGAAGCCAACAAAGCAGAAATTGTCGCAGATGAAGAAGCCGAAAATAAGGAATAAATAGAAAATTGTTCTAAAATACGGGCTAAAATAGAATTAAAGACAAGAATATATAATATATTGTTATCGATATTATAAACCAAAGCAATAATTGGAAAATCAACAAAATTTTCCTAACACTTGAAATATTGATAATATTTGGTATAATAAAAGTATGAAAATTTTCTCAATAAGCGATTTGCATTTGTCAAAGTCGTGCAACAAGCCAATGAATGTTTTTGGTACTCAGTGGGAAGGATATTGGGACAAGATAAGAGCCGACTGGAATGCCAAAGTGAGTGATGAAGATATCGTGCTGATATGTGGCGATATCAGTTGGGCTATGTCGCTAGATGAAGCGAGAGCAGATTTTGATGATATAAATCAACTGGCAGGTAAAAAAGTTATTCTAAGGGGCAACCATGATTATTGGTGGTCGTCTTTATCCAAGGTAAAATCGCTGGTTGGAGAGAATGTGTTGCCACTTCAAAATGATTGTGTGAGAATTGGCAAGCTTTTGTTGTGCGGTTCTAGATTGTGGACACTTGTGCAACCTAATGCTGAAGATAAAAAAATATTGGATAGAGAATATCTAAGACTGGAAATGTCTTTGAAGAAAATGCATACAGTCAGACAAGAAGATGACCTTGTTATCGGAATGTGTCACTATCCGCCGTTTGATGCAACACTAGCACCCAATCGATTTACTCAACTTTTTGAGCAATATGGTGTAAAGCAAGTAGTGTATGGTCACTTGCATGGCAAAGATTGTAGGGCTGTGCAACGAGCGGTGATTGGTGGTGTAGAATATTTGCTGACATCGTGTGATCAAGTGGACAATACATTGGTATATATAAATGAAATATAAATATAGCTCCCTTGGGGAGCTTTTTAATGAAAAACGCCCTAGTTTTACCTAGGGCGGGCAAGTTATTGTGATTGCCTCACTGACTTACTGTCAAATATATTATATGCCAATTGGTGATGTTTGTCAATAGATTGAAAGAAAATTGCTTCTTCTTGCTAAGGGGCAGTCGTATGCAAGGATAGTTGCTGTCGCAAATGGGTGACAAACCGAATAAAACGGCTGCCTTGTGTAAAGGGAGCTGGCTGACACAAAACGAAGTGACTGTCAGGCTGAGGGATTGACTTATATTGTTCAATGACAACTAACAGCTTACTTAGTGAAATATCCATAATATGAGCGCCCCTTATGGTAAGGGGAGCTGTCCAACACAGAGCAGGGCGAATGTTGGACTGAAGGGATAAAAATTGTTGCAAAAAGTAGAGTGTAGACAATCCCTA
>CAMFVQ010000042.1 GCA_945992255.1 uncultured Clostridia bacterium | reverse complement strand
TTACATAGTTCTAAAACAATTGCGTTGATGACTGCAGGTTGGTCATCGTTTTGTATCCATTTGAAATTACATAGTTCTAAAACTGGTTGAGCGGGCACACAATTAGCAACTGTGTTTTGTATCCATTTGAAATTACATAGTTCTAAAACCTCAAATTAATGAGTTTAGAACACAAGAATAGTGAGTTCTTGGCAAAATCATATGGATTTCAGGTAAATTATATCAAAAATTCAAACATTTCGCAATCGATAAAAAGCTTTTTTTCGTTAGGGAGTTTCTCTTCCGAATGTTTGCTCTCAATCATGATAATCGGTTGCTTTTTATAAAGTGCAAACTTATACAATTCTGCAAGTTGCTCTTTGTCCAAAAATGCTTTTTGATTGACAAAAACCAAAACTTTATAGATCTTCAATTCTGCCGACATTGCCACCAAACTGAGAAGGTTTTCAAAGTAATCATCGCTAGTGCATGGTTTCAATTCTACAAAGTCCAAAAGCTTTTTGATATCAATTTCCTGATTGATTTCTAGTTCTATGTTATATTTTTTTATTAAGTTGTCAAGGTTCTCTTTAATTGTAACATACAATTGTTCTAGTTGCAATTTTTCGTTGTATTCATCCAAAATATCCTTTTCTATCTTTTTGTACAACTTGGTCAAAAATGATTTTTGGACAAGGTTGATATCCAAAATATTGGACAAGACCAACATATCTTTTGGTTCGACCGATTTTTCTTGATCAAGCACACCAAACCTTGCCTCATCTCCTCCAGCCCAAAAATATTTTACCATTGCGACAAAAAGTTTTTGCGTTTCGAGTTCTATCGTAACAACACAGTTGTCCATATCGATAGTGTCGTGCTCAAAGTCATACAATTTTATTCTCATAAAATCACCATTCTATTGGTCGAATTTATTGTCAGATTGTCTTTGTCTCCCAAAACAATTTCCATATTCTCGAATTGCTTTTCTGTCAAACAAAGCATCATCACGTTTCCTTCTTTTGGTTTGCATTTTCGCACATGCTCTTTTATCGAGTCAAGCACAATATTGTTGAGTGCCAATCGACAATACACAGATTCTTGCAACATCAAGAATCCACTCTCTATCAAGTCTTTTCTAAACTTGCCAGCTGCCTTGCGTTGTTTGTCTGTCAACCGAGGCAAATCAAAAAACACCAACAATCTCATATATCTAAATGAACTCATACCATATAAAATAGTTTTAGTTTGTCCATATCCTGACAATTCATTGCATCAATACAACTCTTTATCATTGTTGACATGGCACTGCCCAAATACACCGACTTGTCATATATAACTGTTTTGTTGAGCAAATCGACCAATTTCCTTTTGTATTCTTTGTCGAATTTTTTATCTTTGTTCTTGTACACGCATTCATCTACTATCGGTCTAAATGGCTCCATCAAGTCACATGACAAGTTGAAATAGTTGAACTCATTGCAATGTTTGAGTCCCAACTGTGTCAAACAACCATTTTTTACCACTTCACGATTGCAATATGACAACAATATGCTATACCCATAATCGAGTGCGGCATTGATATCGCTTTGCAAGTTTCGGCTAAACGATGCTCCAAACAATGTATTAAAATACACTTTTGCAGAATGTCCTTCTCGATTGGTCGTGTCGTTTAATTCCAATTCTGAACGGTACTCATCTAGCATTTTGGCAGTCTCTTCAAACCCCAATCTCCTCAACATTGTTGCTTGATTGGCTATCTTTGCATCTATTATATTGGTGAACAGCGTTGCCTTACTTTCTTTGCTCCATTTTGTCTGCAAGTCTACTTTTTTGGAGCAATTGTGCGAGCCATACAAATTTACCATTTCGGCATAAGGATTATATTTTTCATCGCAAAAGATGATTTTCACCTTATTTTTTGACAACTCACACAATGCAACTCCAGTAATATTTACTTGAGTGTTAGCAAAAATTATCACATCAATTTCATCCAAAAACACCTTGTTCTGTTCATCATTGTTGATGACAATGTATTTATTTTTGTACGAAACCTTGCTAGCGTTTTCGACAAGCACTGTTCTCCAACCCATTATTTCTTTGCACCTATTTTGTAGACTTTCTTATATAAGCCAGTCATTGACTCGTCTATCCAATCAATTTGTTGCAAATCATATTTAGAAGTAATCATGCCTAGACCTGTCGGAAAAGCACTACCACAGATATTTTTAAGATTAAGCTGACAAGATTCTGCACGACCTAATTTCAATATCTTAAAAGTAAATAGTAGTTTGTTTTCAAGCGACAAAGACAAAAAGCCATTTTGTACATAATCTTTTATTTTACTTCCCAATCCGCTCTTTCCATAGTTTGAATAATATTTGTCAATATTGGTGGAGAACGCATTCAACATTGTTGTCAATTTCAATGTTGTAGATTCTTCATCTTTTCTCAAATCATTTATTGTAGAAAACTGCCCTATTTCTTTTTCTTTATTATATTTTTCTACTTGCTTGATTATATCATTGTATTTGCTATCCAACTTCATTTGCACTGCATTTACACGATATACAGAGCTAGTGATATAATATGGACAACCATCTACCACTATTTTTTGATTTTTATAAACAATTTTTTCAAGATTACACTCGATATTCTTTGTTTCATCTATGTATTGTTTTAGTGCGGTCTTTTTATCCTTGCTATTCAATTTATCTAGGTGAATTGCTTTCATCACAGGTATGCCTATCAATTCGTACTTGACATTTTTGCCCTTTTTGTAGCTAACGACACAATAATAAGCGTCATTTTCCCCTGTATAACCACCATAAAGTTGTGTATCCAATGGTTTTCCATCAACATATTTGCGTGGTTGCAACTTGTTATTTTTCTGTTTTCTTCCTTGCAAGCTATCTTTATAAAAAGCTGTCTCTGCCTCGAAGTTTTTTTGCTTGACAATCAAACAATCGTTGTAGTCCATTGTGGTAAGCACATTGTTGAGCTTGATATCATCCCAATTATATTCGCCATCTTCATTGACCGTGAACATACTCAAATCGCCCTCAACCATTGCTGACATAATCAGTCCATATCGCTTGTTGACAAGCTCATCAAACTTTTTCACATCATCAGTTTTACTCATCATTCTTTTGATATAGATGCTTTGGCTGTCATTGCCCCACATTGGGTAAGCAATGCTGGTGAACATACCTACCACCGCTGTCAAATATGCATCCTTTGCATGGTGTAGGTCATTGAGCTGACGCAATTTGTAGAAGGAATTATACTTTTTGTCGCATACAATTCCGCTGACAAATGTTTCTCTCATCAATGAGTTCATCTTTGCCTTGACACCTTTAATTGTTGTTTTGCCAAATCTAGCTTCCAACAAATTATTTATTTCTTTTACTGCTTGCGAAGTCTCTACCAGCTGTCTGTTGACAAAACCTGTCATATCATTGTCATTATAATCAGCCTTGTTCAATGCACGGAATTTTTTACCTGTGATAAATCTTTTGCGATACAAAAACTCCCAGAATTTTTGCATGTTTGTTCTTACTTCAAAACTGAGTGCCAATGTGCCTGATTTCTTTTGGTTTTCTATTTTCTTGACCAACACTCGATTGCTCAAACTATCATCTTTGATATAATGTCTTGGCACGATATGGTCAATCTCACAATTATTGTTTATTACATCATCATAAGGAATTATCTCGCCTGTGTACATACAACGGCCAAGTTGTGAAAACCAAAGATAAATCTTGTCTTCCAATTCGCTCGCACTTTTTGTTCCAAGTTTTGTCATACATTCTTTATTGTATTCTATACCATATTTTTCAGCCTCTGTTTGAATATCTTTGTACAACTCTTCCAACATCTTGTCGCGGCTCTTGGCCTTCTTTTTTACATCATCTTCCTTGGTTGTTTCAACAAAAATATACTTTGGTTCACAACCAACAATAGATACAATTTCTTCAAGAATTTTGCAAGTGTTCCATATTGCCTTCTTTACGCTTGGCGAACAATAGAGTGGCTCAATATCTTTTTTATAATCAAATTTCTCAATTTCCTTATTTCCATTCTCTACTTGGTCTAATATACCAAGCTTTTCATCAAAGATGATATGATTGATATTTTCTTTTTCGTCCCACAATGTTTGCAAAACACTCTTGCGTTTACTTGTCAAAATGCCATGCAAGAATTTCTTAGAATATCTTCCCCACTTTTCGCACTTGATATTGGACAAGCTTTCAACCTGTTTTTCTTCCGCATCTGGGAACAGTTCTCTAACCTTTTCTTTTCTTGCCTTTTTGTCCTCAAATATAGTCAAATGCTTTGCAAGTTCTTCGTATTTGTCAATATCATCTTTGTTAAATTTGTCCCCAAGTCTTTTTTTGAGTTCAACTAGTGTAGACATGTTGCCCAAAAACTTGTCTTCCTCAGCCAAGCCCAATACGTTCTCGGCTTGGATATTCAGCTTGAACTCTTCATTGAGATAATTTACAAAGTCTTTGACTTTGATAGTCTTTTTACCCCTATTGCAGAACAAGTCCAAGAAAACTTTTTGCTTCATTTCGTTGGTAAACTCATTGTTTTTCTTTGCATCATCTTTGCAAACACGCACGCCATTCAACTCATTCAAACACACATACGCTTGATAATAAATGGATTGCAACGGCAAGCATTCTTCACTTGGAAAATACCTGCAACGATTGGTCATTCGTGTAATAAACTCTTGAGCAAGCGGTTTATAATCCACAAGCTCTTCAAAATTCCAAGAATAAAGTCGCTCGCCTATGACTTGCTTATTCCACGAAAACTCGCCTTTGAGCTTGCCCACATAGTATGGACGCTTGAATGTAAGAATTTTTTCTATCTTGTCACCATTGGTTGCTAGTGTAGGATAATACTTAGATTGGTTGTTTATGATAGCTCTCAGCTCCTCCAAATTCTTTTGGTATGGCACTAGAGAGTTGGACACATCATTGAGTTTTGGCAAAAAATTATCTTCCTCAATCTCGCTGAGAATGTATGCTTTTTGGTCACTATCTTCAAATTTTGCCAACTCTACTTTGAGGTGTGTGTAGAAGTTTTCTCGTTTTACTTTTACACCCATAGCTTTGAGTGAACTGGTGTTGGTGTTGACATAATTTACATAATTCTCGCCGTTTGGTGACTTGAAAAAGTCCTTGTACAAGTTTTTGTCCGCTCTAAACACTTCTTTCAAGATTTTTAAGTCTTTTTTATGCTTTTCATAGGTTGCAATCATAGCTTTGCTGATTGTGTTTTGTCCACGCATAATTTTGCTGTATGCATAGGTGTTGTAAATCACCAACAACAACTTCAACAATTCGGCATACTCATCACCCAAATCTGGATAATAACTATCTGCATTTTCTTCAAACTTGTCAAAGCTTATAGTTTCTTCCTTGTTGTCATCTTTTTTGATTAAGATTTCTTCTAGTTGGAACAATTTTTTGGTAGAAAACTTGTACCCAAGCACTGCTTTGGCAAACTCATTCATTATCTCCTTAATCTTAGGATCAGCACAATTTTCTTTTATTTTGTCTAGTTTTGCACCCTTTTTGATAGCCTTGTCTTGCAATATATCTATTGTCTTTTCAACAATATCGCAATCAACTCTTATATCAAGCTTTTCTTCAACTTCATCAAAATATTCGTTGGCTACACTCTCGATATTTGTTGCAGTTTCGATATTGTCGCCTTCTTGCAAAAAGTTGCCACGATATTTGATGATATGGTGCAATGCAAGATAGACAAGTCGAATATCGAATTGTCTGTCCTCGGTCATCAGTGCATCTCTAAGATGATAAATGGTTGGATAAAGTGCATAATAATCCTTGTCCGTAAACTCGCCCTCGAACAAATTGTAGTGATTTTTTCTGCCATTGATAGGGTCTTCATTGAGATTGTGCAGATATGATTGCTTCAACTTAATAAAAAAGCTGTCATCTACACTCAATACATCATCTGCCATAAGCATTTGCAATTCTTCCACTCGCAATGCTCTTCTTCTATAATGCGTTCTTGCACTTCGTGACACTCTGCGACTTTGTGCCGTTTTGCCATCATTGAACAAAAACGCTCCCCAAGCATGATGATGCTTGAGTTTCATCAATGTATAGTCCATATTTAGGACTGCCCAACCGATAGAATTGGTGCCTATATCAATTCCAACAACATAATCTTTTTCATTTTTCATCTTGACATTCTCCATTTTGTGTGTTATATTGTAGTTGTAATCATTTGAAATTACATAGTGAGTTAAAATAAATTCTAAACTCAATGACCTTTTAGGTTTCCGCATTTGCGGAGCATAGAACTGCGAAAGCAGTTTTTTTGTTGCCTTTTTGGCGAAATAATCTTTGCTCCACCTTTGCAAAAGACCTAAATCCATTATAAACCATATTTTTAGAATAATCAATACCCATTTTGAATAATATTTAAGAATTTTTTGCGGATTTAAATATTATCAATGTTTTAATGAGTTGTACTGCCAATCTTTCTGCGTCTTGCAATTTCCCTATTTTGTGCTATAATTTTAGTTGAATTTATGGAAGGAAGATGATTATGGAGTGGCTTATTCTTGCTTTGATGGGGGCGATTGCGACATCGCTCACCACTATATTTGCCAAAATCGGACTCAAAACGGTCAACTCGGACTTTGCGACATTTTTCCGCACAGGCATTGTGATTGTTTGCGCCCTTGTGATGTCATTCATCACTGGCAGTATTTATTCGATTGACAGGCTTTCTTCTTCCAACTGGCTTTATTTGTTGCTTTCCGGTGTATGCACTGGCTGTTCTTGGCTTTGCTATTTCAAGGCTCTAAAGCTAGGCTCAATCAACAAAGTTGCTCCAATCGACAAGTCAAGCTTCGTGCTGACAAGCATACTTTTTGTCATTTTCTTCTTCGATGATACGACCAACAACGGCGACCCTTTGACCATTTGTATGCTCATTTTGTCCATGGCTCTTATGCTCGGTGGCACAATTTTGATGATTGATAGCAAAAATTTGGGAGGCACAACCTCGGCGAAGTGGCTCATCTATGCTATCCTATCCGCCGTATTTGCCAGCCTTGTTTCGCTCTTTTGCAAACTCGGTTTGACAGGCATATCTTCCGACCTCGGCACGCTCATTCGCACGGTGGTGGTGTTTATCTTTGCTGGTGCAATCGTGCTTGTCAAAAGGTCATATACCACGGTCAAAACAACTCGTGCTAAGGACTGGATTTTCCTCACTATGTCAGGCTTGGCGACAGGTGCGGCGTGGCTTTGCGAATACTATGCCCTCAATATGAACAGCGTCAATCCGGTCGCTGTCACCTCGATTGGCAAGCTATCAATACTACTTACCATGGCGTTCTCGTGCATAGTGCTCAAAGAAAAATTCAGTCGCCGTTCCGTACTCGGACTTACCACACTCACGGCAGGCATTGTACTGATAATCGTGTTCAGTTTGTGATAGACATACCCCAATGGCAAAATCCGCCAATCTTAACGAACACTCAATCGTACAACCGCAAATTTTATCTCAACAAATTTGTCAAAAACAATAGACAAGTGCAACAAATTATGTTAAAATATTTACGCAATTGAATATGGCTCCATGGTCAAGCGGTTAAGACTCAGCCCTCTCACGGCTGCTACTGGGGTTCGAATCCCCATGGAGTCACCAATGCCAAAAACGCCCAAAAACAAGCATATTTTACTCAAAAAATGCAAGTTTTGGGCTCTTTTTTTTGCTATTTTTTCGTTTTTTGGCAAAATTTGTTTAGAAATTTGTTTAAGTTTTACTACAATTTAGACTTTGATTCGATATTGGCAAGCTCGAGCTCCTTAGATATGTGCGTATAATAATTTAGAGTAGTCTCTACTTCACTATGCCCCATCCAGAGCTGTACTTGTTTGGCACTGATGCCCACTTCGGCGCATCGAGTGGCGAAAGTGTGCCGGAGCGAGTACATGACCTTGTCTATTCCCAGTCCCTTGCAGATCTCTCGATAGTCATCGTTGGCGGTGTGCTTGTCCGCCTTTGGGAAGATTAGACTTGTACTTGACCCACGATAGCGATCGGCGAGCTCAGCGAATTGGTCAAAGATTGGCACCAGTCGCACATTGCACGTCTTCGTTGTGTCCACTTCGCCCCAATCATTGAGCGCTTGTCCTACCTCGATATACTTTTCTTTGATATCGCACGGTCTGAGCGCTTTTGCCTCGCCCGGGCGCAACCCCTCATACAGCATTAGTGCATAAATCATCCAATATTGGGACTGCTTAGCCAGGGCGACAAAACGCTCTTCTTCATCTCTTGTAAAATTGCTACGTGGCGTGGACTTTGCTTTTGGCAGTCTTAGGTTCTGCATCGGCGAGCTGTCCAATAGTCCGTGTTCGACTGATGCCGTGAACATATTGGACAACCAAAGTCTGATACGATGACGCTGCTGTTCATAAGGCACGCTTGCCAAAAAGTCTAAGATATGTCTTTTCTCAATTTTTTTGATGTCCATTTGGGCAAGTGGACTGGGCGATACCCAGTTTTTGAAAATGCTTTCGGTGTTCTTGACCGTACCTTTTTTGTAGTACGGCTGTCTATACACTTTCAAGTATGTAGGATAAAAGCTGTTGATCGTGTCAGTGTGCTCGAGTTTTTTCTTATCTTGCTTGGTAAGATTGGCTTTGTCCGCCATATAGTCCTTACTTTTTAGATATGCTTTTGCCTTTTCTACGGCAGAAGCTTGCGTGGCTGCATAAAATGTTGTGTACTTGTACACTCCGCCGACCTTACCGAGTGGTATCCTGGCACTCCACTTGTTGTTGGCTGTTCCCCCCTTTCGTTTCGATATTGTAAATTGTTTGAATTTCATAGGCTCCTCTCCTGGTGAGCCTGTTGTTGATTCTTTTGCTCTGGATAGATAGCCGATGACTTCGCCTGTCTTGCGAACTATCTGCTCCAAAGTCTTGCCTAGCTGTACCAAAAATTCCAAACTTCTTCTTCGTACATAATTTACCCCCATAGTTGTTGATAACTTTTAGGATAACGCACTCAGAGATTTTTTGAGCCGGGCAAAAATTTTGGTCTATAAAAGTTGGTTTTAGAATGCCGCTTGCTGTTCTTCGAGCAACTTACGCAAATATCCAATGGCGATGCCTTGATTGAGAATAGTCAACTTGTCATAGATGATGTCAATCTCTCTCGCTGGTCTGTTCTCCCCACCGGCAAGTATGATGACACCGTCCTCTGACTCTCTGCCGAGAAGATAGTCGATCGAACAAGTAAAAAAATCAGCAAGATCAATCAAGTCCGATATCGAGGGTTCTGTTCTACCACGTTCCCAATCGCTCACACACGCAATGCTTTTATTAAGTCGTGTTGCAATTTCTTTTTGTGTAATGCCTAAATTTTTTCTAATTTCTCTAATTTTACTCATATTTCACCTATTTTTTTGTGTTTTAATAAATTATTCAACAATTTGTGAAAAAAGTATTGCAATTTAACAAAATGCATACTATAATTATAGATGAATTTAACAAAATGTTGAATTGTACGAAAAAATAAACAAAACTTTGGAGGAAATTATGGAAAATCTACTCAACAAAAAAACACTAATCAAAATCAAAATCGACGGCGACCACGATCAAGCAATGGCAGTACGCAACCGCATATCAGAGTTGTATGAGTGCCAGAGCGTGACCAGGATATACTCTCGCAGACAAACAAAACAAGCTAGCTACTACGTCAACTTGTATGTGCCTAAGGAGTAGCATATGAAAAAATTTTGCAACTACTTTTCGGCACTTGGTATTCTCAAATACCATTTGGGGATCAGCTATCTGTATGATTCTGCCGGCAATGTCAACAGCATTGACTATTTTTTCAAGATGCCTGCAATCGAAAACGCAAACGGTCATCCCTGCTACAAAACTCATTCAGATAGATATGGTTGGTGTGTTCGTTCAGCATCTACTGGACGGATCATATTAACGGAAAAACCGAGGTAAAAAATGAAAATCAACATATACAATGTGACCAATCAAAGCACGTCGCACAAAATCATAGCAACAAACGTGCTGCAAGCGTTGACCATTTTCGCAAGGCTAACCAAAACGGAAGCAACGCACTGCCAACTAGTCCATAATGACTCCCTTTGAGTTTATCATAATAAACCCTTACCGACTTATCTACTCAGATAAGCACCTGCTGAAGAATATCAGCAGAACGGACTGCTCAACATACCCTGCTGGAAGATGAGCGCTCCATGCAGCGAGCAGTCCACCGCTCCCTCCTGGAACTATGGAACTAATCAACACAATGATAAAAGCTGCAATCGCATTCGTAATGATTATTGCCGCTTTCTGTATCAGCATCAAACTCTTGTTCAGCATGTCGTGCTGGCTCGATGACAAAATCGACAACGTAAAAAAGGATAACGCAAATGAACCAAAAAATGAGCAAAAACCAAATATTGACTAGCGCACTGATTGTTTTGTGCGCTTTTTTGTTGGTCTTTTTGGCTGTCTTGCCATTGAGCCTGAACGCAGTCAGAGCGGAAGTTATGACAGCAACTGAGACCGTGTCTATCACAGTCAAAGGCATGGTAGAGCGAGCATATAACACTAACGGTTGGAATAATAGTTATAGCAAAACTGTCACTGTATCTAAAAATGCGAGTTTCAAAGAAGTTTACTCTACTGTATATACTGACTTTATCCGTGGTCAAAATTCATACATGTATAATTCAGAGCCCGATGAGGTATATGGTAGAATTGGACAATTTACATTCTCAGGAAATGATACTCGCACATGGAAAGACGGCGACGAAATAACCATTTTTCATAGCAAACGTCCAAAATTTTATATTTATAACTACTATAATCAAGTTTATGATTTTTATTATTCTGTCGGCAATAAAATCGAGCTATATTATAAAGATAACAGCAACTTTCTCAAACATAATTTGGGCGAAACCATATATTTTGCAGGTGTAGTAAGAGAGGGAAATGAGATAACATACAACAATCTTGTCCCTATTGATTATAAACTTCAATCTAGCGACAATGAAAAAAAATTTGTTACAGCATACTTGAAAAAATCCTATATTAAATTCAAGGTTGAAGTACGCTGCGATTGGGCAGGTGGTGAAACTACCAATCTAGGATATGCCTCATACGGCAATGTTAAGGAACAAAATGAGCTTAATGCTGGCAACACAGCTACATTATCTAGTTATCTATCAGACATAGACGGCTACACTAAGAGTCATCAGTCATTGTCTGCTTG
>CAMFVQ010000041.1 GCA_945992255.1 uncultured Clostridia bacterium | reverse complement strand
CTCGATACCTGCACTAAGTGGAGTCGTCGGAGAGGAGCTGCAAATGCTAAAATCATTTTTATCGCAAAAATAAAAAAATTTATGCCTAAAATACTTGACACCGTCGAAGTAATGTTAGGGATTGACAAATTCTCGATATATGATATAATACCATAGGATAAAAAGGAGAAATAATCATGTACGACGTAGTTATAATAGGAGCAGGTCCAGCAGGTATTTTTACTGCTTTGGAGCTTTTGAGAAAAGATTATAAGGGCAAAATTGTCATTGTAGAAAAAGGAAAGGCAATCGAAGAGAGAAGATGCCCAAAGTCTAAGACCAACAAATGCGTAAATTGTAAGCCATATTGCCACATCACCACAGGATTTAGCGGTGCAGGCGCATTTTCGGACGGCAAGCTATCCCTCAGCTATGAGGTAGGTGGTCAACTTCCTGAGCTTATCGGCGAAGACTATGCCCAAGAAATGATAAATTATACCGACAAGATTTATCTCGAGTTTGGTGCGGACACTCACGTGGAAGGCATAGGTCAAGATGAAGAAGTCAAAGAAATTCGTAAGAATGCAATCAAGGCAGGCTTGAAGCTTGTTGATTGTCCTATCCGCCACCTTGGTACAGAAAAGGCTCAAGATATTTATTATGCAATCGAGCAATATTTGCTCAACCATGGTGTAGAAATATTGTTCGGCTACCAATGCCAAAATATCACTTTGGACAACAATGTTTGCACAGGCGTAATCATCGAGAATGGCAAGGAAGAGAGAGTGCTTCAAGGCAAAGATGTCGTGATTGCAACAGGTCGCCGTGGTGCAGATTGGCTCGAACACTTGTGTGCCGAACACAACATTATGCACCAACCGGGCACGGTTGATATCGGTGTGAGAGTGGAAGTCCGCAACGAAGTTATGGAAAAAGTAAACAGAGTGCTATACGAATCCAAGCTCATCGGCTATCCACAACCATTCAAGAACAAAGTCCGTACATTCTGCCAAAATCCAGGCGGTTTTGTATCACAAGAAAACTATGACAACGATCTTGCGGTAGTCAATGGACACTCTTACAAAGAGCTAAAATCCAACAACACCAACCTCGCTATTTTGTGTTCTCACAACTTCAGCGAGCCATTCAACCAACCTATCGCTTATGCCCAAAAGATTGGCGAATTGACCAATATGCTTGGCGCAGGGCACATTATGGTTCAAAGATTTGGCGATATTATGGACGGCAAACGCACTTGGCCAAAAGAGCTATCTCGCTCCAACGTAAGACCAACGCTTCCAGATGCTGTAGCAGGCGATATAACTGCCGCAATGCCATATCGTGCAATGTTGAATATCATCAACTTTATCCATGCAGTTGACCAAGTTGTACCGGGATTTGCCGCAGAAGAAACATTGCTATATTCCCCTGAGCTTAAGTTCTACTCCAACAAAGTCAAAATGGACAAGGACTTCAACACCAGCATTCCAGGACTTCACTGCCTAGGCGACTCAAGCGGTTGGACAAGAGGCTTGATGATGGCATCTGTTATGGGTGTAATCATGGGTCAAAAACTCTTTGAAAAACACAGTAAATAATCACAAAAGAAAAGCAAAATGAAAACAAACCCCCTATGGTAAAATTGCCTAGGGGGTAAATTTTTAATGAGCAAAAGATATGAGAATATCGAAAGTGATAGAATGTTGTTACTATGTGTGCTGGGCTTATCGCAATGAGAGAGTGAATTGTGGTGATATGTAAGCAATCTGTTACGATAGTTGAGTAGATTGTTGCGATAAGAGTGTTTGTTGCAATATGCGTATGACTTGTTGGGATGGTTGAGTGGCTTGTGTGATATGTGAGGTGTTGGGCTAAACGCAACCTGCCAGCGGTTTTATATGCGATTGGGGCAAGTCAAATGCTAGTGGCAACAATGTTTTTGATGAGCGAGGACAGCGTGTTCATAAGAGCAGGCTGTTGGTCAGACACAATATCTTCTAGATTGTCGCATATTGTTTCGACCAATCCGCTGATGATGAAGTTGACGCTATATTCAAACTTTTTGCGGTCGGCAAGGTGAGAGTGGTTGCTTTCCATAATATTCTTGGTGAGCAGTGACTTGATACGGCTGGTTAGATTGCTGTCAAAGTCGTTGGCGAGCAACATATAGAAAACATGATAATTGGTGCGGATATATGCAAAAATATCTTGCAAAAATGGGGTAGGATTGTGCAGAATATCAACAAAATTATATTTGTCCACAATACGACCGAATTTGAGAATAATGCTGTTGTAAAGCTCTTCTAGCACATCGACAGCATCATAGTAGTGCAGATAGAAAGTCGAGCGTGATATGTTGGCTTTGGAGCAAATTTCCTTGATAGTAAGCTTGTTGATAGGGCAAGTGCCAATAAGTTCGAGCGTTGCATTGATGATTGCTGTCTGAGTTTTTTGAATTCTTCTGTCCATATTTTTTACCTTTTTGATATTTTCATGTGATGAAGTTTGTTTTTGGGCTTAGATATAATATATTATAACACAAAAAGTACAATAATGTACAAAAAAATAAAAAATGTTCATCAAAAAACATTGCAAAGTGTGTCAAACGATGTATAATGAAAATAGAAAATACTAAGGAGATAATATGAGTACTTTTATTTTTACCGACAACACAAGCGACTTGCACTGTCAAGACAAATATAAAGATTTTGGGATTATCAATATCTCGTTTACCATAGATGGCAAAACTTACGAGGGAGAAAGCCAAGAATATACTGTCAAGAATTTTTATGATGATATGAGAGCTGGGGCTAAGGTTTCTACCGCTATGATCAACCAACAACAATTCCTTGATACTTTCGAGCCTGTGCTAAAAGAAGGCAAAGATATACTATATCTCAGCTTTTCATCAGCACTCAGCGGTACATACAACTCAGCATGTATAGCTGCAAGAGAACTTCAAGAAAAATATCCAAACAACAAGATTGAGGTGTTCGACACGCTCAATGCTAGCCTTGGCGAAGGTTTGTTCGTACACTATGTACTCGAAAAGCGAGAAAAAGGTGCAAGCCTCGAAGAGCTTGTAGAATATGCCAATTCTATTGTCAACAACGTATGTTCTTACTTCATTGTTGATGACCTAAAACACCTTGCAAGAATGGGCAGAGTGTCCAAGACAGCGGCATTCATCGGAGAACTTATCCAAATCAAGCCAGTACTTTATGTGAACAAGCTAGGTGAGCTTATCCCTATCAGCAAGGTTAAGACTCGTAAAAAGGCACTCAAAGCGCTTGTAGACAAAATGGAAGACAAGATGCTTCCTGCTGACAAACAAGAAGTTATTTATATCGGTCATGGTGACTGTGTAGAAGATGCCCAATATGTGGCAGATGAAATCAAAGAGAGATTTGGTCTTGACAGCATTATGATAGACTATATCGGACCAGTTATTGGCGCACATACCAACGCTGGCGTGGTTGCACTTTTCTTCCTTGGCGAGAACAAGATTGAAGACAAAGATGCAAGAGTAAATTCCTAAGCTATTATCTAAGTCAAACTTATTTAATAATCTTCCAAACAAAAAATGCGACCCACAAGGTCGCATTTTTCTTTACCTAATAGTTGTAGCAAAGCTGCTACTTAGGAGCTGATTGCCCTATCAAAAGGACAAACAGCAATTCTTTCGATATTATTCTGCAAGTTTTTCTTTGAGCAAGAATTGGACAGTTTGTTGCATCTTTTGGAAGCTTTCGTTGTCGTGGTGGAATGTAGGAACAAGCACGCCAAGTTGGTCAACTATAGCTTGTTTGTCGTTTGTCATACAAATGTCACGCATTTTTTCCAATTCTTGACCAAACTTGTCCGTGTCAAGCTCGACTTGTTTGCCGATATAAATCTTGTTGTTGGAAGTTTTGCCAAGTCCCTCATCGTTCATCAACATTTCTTCATACAACTTTTCGCCAGGACGCAAGCCAGTGAACACAATATCGATGTCCTTGTATGGTTCATAACCCATCATACGAATGAGATTTTCCGCTAAGTTGACAATCTTGACTTGTTCGCCCATGTCGAGGACAAAAATCTCTCCGCCCTTAGCAAAAGCGCCTGCTTGCATAACTAGGCTAACCGCCTCAGGAATGGTCATAAAGAAACGGATAATATCTTTGTGGGTGACAGTGACAGGACCGCCAGCAGCAATTTGCTTCTTGAAAAGTGGAATAACTGAGCCGTTTGAACCAAGCACATTGCCGAATCTAACCGCAGCAAACTCTGTCTTTGTGCCATTTTGGTGAACCATTTGAATGATTTCTTCACAACAGCGCTTGGTTGCGCCCATGACATTGGTAGGGTTGACAGCCTTGTCAGTGCTGACCATAATAAATTTCTTTACTTGGTGTTTGTCGGCAAGTTTTACCACGTTGTAAGTGCCGAAAACATTGTTCTTGACTGCTTCTTCCGGATTGGTTTCCATAAGTGGCACGTGTTTGTGTGCGGCAGCATGGAACACGATTTGAGGGCGGTATTGGTGGAATATGTCGTCCATTTTGTCATAGTCGGTGATTGACACGATTTCTACGAACACAGGATAATCTTTGCCGTATGTTCTCCACAACTCTTGTTGGATAGAATAAGCGCAATTTTCATAAATTTCCACGATGATGATACGGCGTGGATTATATTTGACAATTTGGCGACAAAGTTCGCTACCGATTGAGCCACCGCCACCAGTAATCATAACAACTTTGTCATAGATATAACTTGCAATTCCTGCATCGCCGAACGAGATTTGTTTCCTACCAAGCAAGTCGGCGATGTTGATATCACGAATTTGTTTGGTGAGGCTAGTGTTGTCAATCATTTCGCTCATAAAAGGCACTACTTTGGTTTGGCAACTTGTAGAGTTACAAATGTTCAATATGCGTTTGCGAGATTCTTCATCAATAGATGGAATGGCAAAAATAATGTTGGATATTGCATATTTTTGGACAACAATCACGATTTGGGAAGTTGTACCCACGACAGGAACATCATTGATAATTCTGCCTAGTTTGTCTGGGTCATCATCGACCAGACAAACAGGCTCATATACACTTGCTTGGCGAGATAGCTCTTCCAAAAGGGTATGAGCAGTATAGCCGGCGCCTATGATAAGTGTACGCTTACGGAGCTTTGGCACTACCTTGTCTTTGGCTTTGGAATAGAAAAATTCGTATACCAATCGAGCAATGAACAATGAAGAAACGGTAGTAAAGCCTGTCAAAATATAGATAGGATAGGCTTTGATTTTTTCTCCAAGTCCAGGGATTTCTTCTCCAGGTCTTGCGATAAGGTGAAGCCCCACTTGGTCAATGATTGCAAAAATGATGATAGCGACAATTGTGGCGCCAATAATACGCAAATAGTCACGACCACGAGCAAATCTCCACACGACCTTTGGCACTCTGAAAAGCCAGAATGACAAGAAAAAGCACGCCAACATAACAGGGAGTGCGATAAAGGTGTTGCGGAAAATTGTAGCTTCAATAGATGGTTGGTGTAGAATATAGAGCTGACAAAGAATAGCCGAGCCTACAAAGCACACCGCCACAATACATAAGTCAATAAATAGAAGTAACCATTCTCTAAGCGAACGCATAGAGAATGATTCTTTGGTGATTTTTTTCATTATTCTTCGTATCCGTTAGGGTTTTGGGATTGCCATCTCCAACTGTCTGCGCACATGTCTTCAATGGTATGGGTGCATTCAAATCCGATTTCTTTCTTTGCAAGCGAAGCATCGGCATAGCACTCTGCAATGTCGCCAGGTCTTCTAGGAGCGATGACATAAGGAATTTCTTTGCCATACGCTTTTTCCATAGCGTGTATCATATCAAGCACACTGTAACCAGTACCAGTACCAAGGTTGTAAGTTACAAGACCGCAGTTGGTAGCAAGTTTTTGAAGGGCAAGGATATGTCCGTGAGCTAGGTCAACAACGTGGATATAATCTCTCACACCAGTGCCGTCGTGAGTTGGGTAGTCATTGCCGAACACATTTACGGCTTTGAGCTTGCCAATGCACACTTGGGTGATATAAGGCATAAGGTTGTTAGGAATTCCGTTTGGATCTTCACCGATTTTGCCACTCTTGTGAGCGCCGATTGGGTTGAAGTATCTAAGAAGTGCAATATTGAAAGAGTTGTCTGCTTTGTAGATATCACGAAGCATATCTTCGATCATAAGTTTTGTTGCACCATAAGGGTTGGTGGTAGAAAGTGGGAAGTCTTCTCTGATTGGCACTGATTTTGGTTGACCATATACAGTTGCGGAAGAAGAGAAAACAAGGTTGTGACAACCGAACTCTCTCATCACTTGTACAAGGTTGAGGGTAGAGATAAGGTTGTTTTGATAATATTCGAGTGGTTTTCTGCAAGATTCGCCCACGGCTTTAAGACCAGCGAAGTGAATGACAGAATCGATATTTTCTTTGGAGAAAACATCTCTCAATGCTTGGATATCGCATACATCTATTTGGTAGAACTTTACGCTTTTGCCAGCGATTTCTTGCGCTCTGTCGAGAGCAACTTTTTTGCTGTTGCAAAGATTGTCTACAACTACTACATCATAATTGTTGTCGAGCAAGTCGATGACGGTATGGCTGCCGATATAGCCTGCTCCACCTGTTACTAATACGCTCATTTTGTGTTCTCCTTTTGTCTTATATTGATGTTATATTTATTTATTATTTATTATAATGCTTGTTAGCGATTGCCACCATTTGGTCAGCAAGTTTTTCCATTTTGGAAACAAGCTTGAATTGGGTACGGCATCTAACTAGGTTATGCTCTGGATATTGGGTCTTGAAGTAAGTGTCGCCATCTAGGAAGTCGGTCAAGAAACGCATACCGCATTCGAGAGTCATCATCATAGAACCGATATGGAGCATAGACACTTCTTTGGCGGTGATTTTGTCGCCAATTCCGTCCAAAAAGCCTTGGCAGTAAGCATCGTATAGGTTGATGTCAAAATCAACTTTGGATAGGTCTTGCTCATCTTCGAGAGCAGTGCTACAACCAAATCTTACGCTGTCGCCAAAGTCATAGAGTAGTGAACCTGGCATAATGGTGTCTAGGTCAATGACGCATATTGCTTTGCCTGAGGTGGCATCGATGATAACGTTGTTTAGCTTGGTGTCATTGTGGGTGACTCTGAGAGGGATTTCGCCATTTGCAAGTGAGTCTACTATGACAGAGCAGAAATCTTGGTGGGCTAGAGCGAACTCAATCTCATCTTTTGCCATGTCCTTACGACCAGATTTGTTGCTTGCGATAGCTTTGACAAGGTTGTTAAATCTGTCCACAGTGTTGTGGAAATTGGGGATAACTTCGCATAGTTTTGTTGCATCAAAGTCATCAAGGCGTGCAATGAACTTGCCAAAAGCACGACCAGAGTCTGCAAATATTGAAGCATCGTCTACTATTTGGTAGGCAATGGTGTTGTCGATATAAAGATATGCTCTCCAACAATCATGTCCATCTACAAAGAAAATGTTGTCATCTTTGGTAGGCACAAGTGATAAGGTCTCACGAGTTACATCGCCGCCTTGTGAGAGTACGATTTTTTTCATAAACTCAGTCACCATAAATACATTGTTCATCAAGCCTGCATAGTTTGGGAAAATGTGAGTGTTGAGTCTTTGGAGAATATATTTGTTTTGTTTTTCGCTGTCAGCACAAACAACCAAGAAAGTGTCGTTGATGTGTCCGTTGCCGAAAGGCTCGATTGATTGGGTTTGCCCATCGAACTTGAACTGACTAGCAATTTCAAAAAGTTTCATAATAATTTCCTTTTAGTATGATTTGGGCAGTCGTTGCCAACTGCCCAAATAGTTTTTTGTTGATTATTTTTTAGCTGGGTTGTTTTTTGGATTGTATGGTTTGCCCCAAACATCTGGTTGATAGTTGTCGAGTGTAGGGTACTTAGAAAGATCCAAAGTGCCACCCTTAACAAGTTTGTCTACTACGGCAGAATCACCAAGTTCTGTCCAATACAAAGCGCAAAGTCTTTCTGCATTGTAGTCTCTCTCATCATAAGAGAATACTGTAAGAGCCTTGTTACCAGTTTCGCCGCCGCCTTTGCAAGAACCAGGGAATACGGTAAGAACAGCAGGCAATTTAGAACCCATAACTTCTTCTCTTGACCAAGAACGGATAAGACCATTGCCGAATACTTGGATAGTATTTTCGAGTTTGGTGTACTTAGCTTTTTGAAGTTGAACATAGCCCATAGTATCTTTGATAAGGTCGCCCTTAGCATACTTACAAGCTTCGTCGATTTTGTCTTCCTTAACAGCAAGTGTCAAAGTGTAAACATCACCCTTTGCATCATATTCTACGGTTGTTTTTGTAGCATCGAGGAAGTCAGCTCCAAAGTTGTATTTTGCCCAACCAGCGCCATAATCACCGAGGTCATAAACTTCGCCATATTGAGTTTCGGCTGTTTGACCAATTTTGTTGTCTGGAAGTGGGTCCCATTGGTTGCCTTTGAACAAAGTATTTTCGCCAGCCTCACCAGTGCTTGGTTGTTTAGCTCTGATTGTGAACATGCTGCCTTTCTTGTTTTTAGCTTCAGAAGGGAATTCTGTACCCTTTTTCTTTGTAGCACCAAGGATATATTTGTAAGAACCTTCTTCTTCGGACAAGAATGTAGCACCGCCGTTTGAAGCTTGTCTCCAAGCGTCAATTTTACTGTTGCTGAAGTTTTGGATGTTGTAACCAAAGAAACCTTTCAACTTGTCACCGATAGGTTTCAAAGCACCTTCGAGGTCAAGCTTGGTAACACCAGAGATTGTTTGGCTGAAGAATCCATTAGGACCATTCATTTGAGAATATGTACTTCTGATACCAACATCAAAGTAGTCCATATGCATACCAAGACCATTTACTTGCTCTGCATAAACGCTAGCATCTGTCAAAACTGCATAAGCTGTACCATTGATAGCAGCAAAGTTTCTTACAGACATGTTGTAAATGTTGGAAGCGATTTGAGCTTTGTCAGCAGGGTTGTTGATATCAAGACCAGTAGCTTCAAGCATTTCTTTGATGCTAACAATTTTAGCTCCTTCAATATCATTTAGCTTGAGATCGTTTACATCAACTTTTTGTTGATAGCCATTTACGTTGAATGCAGCATCAACTTGTCCAGCAGGAACGGTAACTCTGTTATCTGTAGGGATAAGGAAGAAAATACCAACAGCAACGCCGAGTACAACGAGAATAGTACCAATAACTATTAGAGCGATTGCCCAACCAGGCAATTTCTTTTTAGTTGCGCTTTGGGTTTTTGTCATAATTCACCTCTTAATATTATTATTTATGTATATATTAACCTAAAAAAACATTTTTGTAAAGAACTTGTAAGTAAATTTTACTTTGCCAAGCCCTGTTATAGTTTATGAAAAAGCTTATCTAAATAGAATAACTAATATATTGTGGTAAAATATTTTAGCTGTAAATGCAGAAATATATCCAAATAGGCATTTTTGAGGAACAAAAATGCAAAAAATCAAGCACCCAAAAAACAAAATAATATTTTAAAAAAAATTTTCTGCCAATCAAAAATTTTTCAATTTCCCAACAAGGAAAGATTATAAAATCATTGATAAATGCTCATTGACATTGACCAAAATAAATTTTATAATTGAATTATCAAACAAAAAGAGAGATGAATATGAAAACTTTTGTAGATGTTAGACCTTTTGTAGGTGGAAAAATTCTATCCAACACCAACGTGAGCGTTGATGAGGGCAAAATTGTAGCAATCGGCGACCAACGACTTGGCGACATTGTGGACGGCAAGGGAGCGTTGTGCGTAGCAGGATTTATCGAAATACATTCTCACGGCGGTTGGGGCAAGGATTGTATGGAAGCTAGCTATGAAGCTATCGACACCATTGCCAAATACCAACTATCCACAGGTATCACCTCATTTTATCCAACGACATTGACAGCATCTATGGAAGATACTGACAAGGCAATCGACAACATTCGCCAATATGCTCCTATCTCCCACGGTGCAAGAATACTTGGTGTGCATATGGAAGGACCATACCTTGCACTCAAAAGTGCTGGTGCACACCCACCAAAGCTCATTGTAGCACCTACCGAGCAGAACACAGAAGTGGTATGGAAAAATCTCGATATGGTCAAACGTATTACCATAGCTCCTGACAGGGAATGTGCAGCACAATTCACCAAGAAAGCTGTCCATAGCGGTGTTCAAGTTTCCTTAGGTCACGATGACAGCATTGATGATGAGATTTTGGCATGTGTGCATAATGGTGCAAGCACAGTCACTCACGAATATAATTGCACTTCCAAACCATCACGCAGAGGAAATCCAAAGAAGCACCTTGGCCTTACCGAAATGGGACTTATATGTGATGAATTGGTGTGCGAAGTCATTGCCGATGACCGCCACGTGCCAAACATTTTGTTCGGTATGATTTACAAAATCAAAGGAGCAGACCATATTTGTTTGGTATCTGACTCTTTGAGTGTGGCAGGCGAGAGCGAGGGCGAATATTATATTGGTAGCGGCGAATCTAAGCAACGCATTGCAATCGAAGATGGCGTGGCAGTGCTACCTGACCTCAACACTTATGCAGGCTCTGTCACTCCAATATCCAAAATGGTCAAGAACTTGCTTGGCATGAAGTTGCCAGTGGAAGATATCCTTACAATGGGCACACGCGGGCCTGCCAAAGTCATGGGATTGACAGACAGGGGCGATATCCAAGTAGGTATGCTTGCCGACTTCAACCTTATGACCGATGAGCTAGACATAATCGATACATATTTGGGCGGCGAAAGGGTGAACAAAGCCACACTTAGGTAGGTGAAATATGAATTCTTGGTTTCAAAAGACAGCATTCGACTTTGATGATTGGTTCAAAGACGCTCGCAACAACAACTTCAAGAGCGACAAGCATATCGAAGTTGTTGAAAATATTGCTTATGCAGATGAAGAAATATGCAGGCTTGATTTGTACATACCAGAGATAGAGGCAGGAAAAAAGCATATCGTGCTGTTCAATATCCATGGCGGTGGTTGGATAACCGGCGACAAACACAAGCGAAGAGGCTTGGCAATGTTGTATGCCGATATGGGACTTTTTGTAGTCAATATCAACTATGGCGTTTCGCCCCAATACAAGTATCACCAATCTGTCAAACATTGTTTCCAAGCTCTCCAATGGGTGGGTGAAAATGCAGAAAAATACAACCTCGACACTCACAATCTTTTCGTGACAGGTGATTCGGCAGGAGGACAGCTTGCATGCTTGATGTTGGCGACTCAGGACAATATGGAGTTCCGCCATTCGCTCGACATAGAAGATTGTACGGCAAGATTTAGGAGTGGAATTTTGTGCAGTGGTGCATACGACATTGATGATATGGCAGCCAACAAACTTGCCAGCTCGATTATACTTGATATGACAGGCAAAAAACCTAAAGAACTCGATACATATCCATATTATGCACAGCTGAGGACACTAGATTGGATAGATGAAAAATTCCCACAAGATGTGATAATCACATACGGAAAACACGATGTTTTCGTGGGTGGACACGAGAAAGGCTTGACAGCCAAACTTGACCAACTAGGCAAAAGGTACTTTTTGTACGGAGCGCCATTCCCGGGCGACCATTGTTATCACTTGTATTATTATCGCTCTATATCCAAAGTCTTTTATGATATGGTGAGAGAATACTTTGACCAAATAAGGACAAAGGACAGAGTGGACAGTTTGACTATGCCACAGAACAAAGAATAACACGGCAAAACAAAGAATAACACGGCCTAGCAGAATAGGCGGATAAGTCAGACAAAAACAAAGTAGAATAAGACAAGATAAATATCTCAACGAGTGTTGGGATATTTTTTTGTATAAAAACCGCCAAAAGAGCAACAATTGGGATATGCAAAATTATCAACAATGGGTGGAATATATCGGGCAAGCTTTCGGCGAAAATACCGATATGCAGTGCATAGAGTTTGATTGGGCAGGGCGAAATGCTTGCATTATGTTTTTAGACGGAATGATTGACAAAGAAACGCTCGAGGACAACATTTTGCTGAGATTGAAACAAGACAAAAATACCGCACCTGTCACCATTGAACGGCTGAGAGCTTTGACCGTTTATACCACACCTATCCAAGAGTTGACCGACAGCAAACAAGCCGTGCTTCAACTTGCAGGCGGAGATATTTTGTTGCTTGCAGATGGAGCGGAAAAGATTTTTGTTTATTCGGAAAAGAGCTACAATGTGAGGAGTATATCCGAACCGCCCGTAGCTTCAGTTTTGAGAGGACCTAGAGAGGGGTTTGTCGAGGACATCAAAGTCAATATGACTATGCTCAGGCGGAGACTTGCCACGCCCAAACTGAGAACAAAAATGCTCAACGTGGGCAAATATTCGCACACCAAGATATGCTTGACGTATATCGAGGGCATAGCGGACAACAAGATTGTGGAGGGAGTGGGACAGCGGATAGCTCAGATTGACATCGACGGCATAGTCGAATCATCGTATATTGCACGCTACTTAGAGTCCAACCCAACCAGTATTTTTTCGCAAGTGGGCAACACCGAAAAGCCGGATATTTTGACAGCAAAACTTCTAGAAGGCAGGGTGGGCATTATTGTTGACGGCTCGCCTGCTGTGTTGACCGTGCCGTTTTTGTTGTTCGAGTCTTTCCAAGCAAGTGAGGACTATTATGTCAAAAGTTATAGGGCAAGCCTTGTCAGAGGAGCGAGGCTGTTTGCTATGTTGTGTGCAGTGCTTTTGCCGAGTATATACGTGGCTCTCCAACAATTCCAATACCAGTATTTGCCATACAAATTTTTGTTAAGCATAGCACAGTCATCATACTCCTTGCCGTTTACACCACCGCTAGAAATGTTGTTTGTTTTGCTCGTGTTCGAGGTGCTGAGCGAGGCAAGTATCCGTATGCCAAAACATGTAGGAACGGCTTTGTCTGTGGTGGGAGCTATCGTGCTTGGACAAAGTGCGGTGGAGGCAGGGATTTTGTCCAGTCAAACAGTATTTGTTATGGCAATATCTACCATAGGAATGTATTGTGTGCCAGACCAAACCAACACGGCAAGCGTGCTTAGAATTGTAGGAGTGGCAATCTCAGGGGTGCTTGGTATGCTCGGCATTGTGCTTGGAGGAATTGCTTTGACAGTATATCTAGCACATTTAGGCAGTTGGGGAAGTAGTTTTTTGTCGCCTTATGCTCCAATGCTTTGGCACGACCTTCAAGACGGCGTGCTGAAAGAAGAATTGCCAGACATCACAGAGCGACCATTTTCTATCCCCACCACCAACCGCACAAGACAACGAAAACCGCCAAAAAGTCGAAACAGGTCAACAAAAATGTAAAAACGGTGAAGCATAAGGGGCGCTCTTACTGCGGATAAATAAAATCATTGTAAAACGGCTGCCTTAGTGCAGCGGGAGCTGTCTGACACAAAACGAAGTGGCTGTCAGACTGAGGGATTGTATATCTAAATAAAACCGAATAAAAGACTGCCCCTTAGCAAGGGGAAGTGGATAGT
>CAMFVQ010000040.1 GCA_945992255.1 uncultured Clostridia bacterium | reverse complement strand
TTATCTAAAGTGTTGCACTTCGCTTGACAATTTACTTGCGTTATTATTTGATAGCTCCCAAATTGTTTCAAACAATTTTCTATCCAATTCCTATCCAATATTTGCTGGTTGCCGTTTACTTTGCTTTGCGAGATATATTTTTGAGCAGTATCCCAAGCCCCTTGAAGAAATGACCATTGAACATAGTCACCAAGCCTTCCGCCATATATGGATTGAGCGCGCCTTGGGAAGTGTAGGCAATATTCTTGACACGAGAATATCTCATAGTTTCCACCATCATAAGCAGTCCCGGATCGTCGCTTTTACAATGGAAAGTCATCTTCATTCCCAGCCTTGAAACTTTGACAAAAAACCTCGCAAAACCGCTTGTTTGCTCCATTTCTTCAAATGTATTGTCCACAGTAAATTCGCCCTTTTTCGGCAAAACATAGTCATCTTTGACCTCTCTGCCCAACAATGTTTCGAATTGCTTCTTTGGAATGACGTTGTCTGTTGGGTGATAATACCATTCTAGTTTTTGCTTGTTTTGTCCGCACTCTTCCAGCCTGTCGCCTTGGATAGCAATCGTAGAAGTCAGCCTAATATCTTGACTGCTGCCGCCCACCATAATATCATAATCAGAGCCGACCACAACCCAACCTTTTTCACCCACATAGCTCGAAAAAGCATCCTTATCCAGCACGAGTTGGACGTGCTTACTCTCGCCTGCTTTCAATGAGATTTTGTCAAAAGCTTTCAATTCAATCTTTGGCACGAACAAGTTGTCGTTGTGTCTATGCACATAGCATTGCACGACTTCTTTGCCCTCCACCTTGCCTACGTTTTTCACGCAAAAGTTGACTTTGACTTTGCCATCATAATTGAAAGAATTTTCTACTTCAATTTCGCTATATTCAAATTGGGTATAGCTCAATCCAAAGCCGAACGGATATGCCACAGGCGCTCCACTTGTCGCAAAATATCTATATCCCACATAGATACTTTCACGATATTCTACTTGCTTAAAGTCGCCCAACATATTGTGAAAACTTGGTATATCTTCGAGCTTTTCAGGATATGTTTCCGCCAGTTTTCCACTCGGATTGACCACGCCGTACAGCATATCGAAAGTTGCCTTACCTACGTTTTGTCCACCCAAATGAGTGAGCAAAATTCCGCTTACATCATCTTTGAACGGCATAGCAATTACCGAACCGCTCGCCAGCACAACCACTACCTTCACGCCGCTCTCGACAAGCGCCTTGATAAGCTCGATATGTGCAAGTGGCATATCAATGTTTTTGCGGTCATAGCCTTCGGCCTCGTATTGGTCGGTAAGTCCGGCAAATACCACGACTTTGTCAGCATTTTTAGCCATTTCAACAGCTTGATTTATCAGTTTTGGCTTGACCTTAGATGAGCAAGACATGTCATATCCTTTGGCATATTCGTATGAGATATTTTCCCTGTCTAACACATCAACAAAGCTTGTCAGCGATGTCGGACAAATGTGCGAACTGCCTGCACCTTGATACCTTGGTTTGATAGCCATTTCGCCCACAATCAGCACTTTATTTTGTCGGCTGAGCGGCAAAATATTGTCATCATTTTTGAGCAAAACTCCGCCTTCGCTAGCTATCTCGCCAGCCAAATCATTGTGTGCTTGGGTGTCATAAGTGTAGCCATCTTCCCAATCTCTACATTCCATCACGACAGATAAAATTCTGTCCACAGCTCTGTCTAGCACGCTCTCATCCAGTTTGCCATCTTTGACTGCTTGAACTATGAGCATATCATTGAATCCACCACTGCTTGGCATCTCCAATTCTAGTCCTGCCTCCAAGCCTTTTGGGCGTTCGTTGGTAGCTCCCCAATCGGACATAACAAGCCCCTCAAAGCCCCACTCATCACGCAAAATATCATTAAGATATTGCTTGTTTTCACAACAATATTCGCCGTTTACCTTGTTGTAAGAACACATAAGCGTGCGAGGCTTGCCCTCCTTGACAGCATACTCGAATGATTTTAGATAAATCTCCCTAGCCGCTCTGTCATCAATTTCGCTGCTTACGGTCATACGGCGAGTTTCTTGATTGTTGGCAAAAAAGTGTTTGAGCGAAGTGCCTACGCCTTGACTTTGAACGCCTTTGATAAAACTGCCAGCCAACTTGCCAGATAGCAACGGATCTTCCGAATAATACTCAAAGTTTCTACCGCAAATGCTCGATCTTTTGATATTTGCGCCAGGTCCCAATACGACCGAAACTCTCTCTTGTTTAGCCTCTTCACCTATCGCCCTGCCCATTCTTTCGATGAGATGAGTGTTCCAAGTCGATGCACAGCAAGATGCTGTCGGAAAACAAGTAGACAGCACAGACTTGTGTATTTGTGCCTCGTGTTCCGTGCCTTGCTTTCTCAATCCATGCGGACCGTCAGTCACCATAATCGCAGGTATACCCACTCTATCTACACTTTGGGTATGCCACATATCACTTCCCGAACAAAGGCTAGCCTTTTCTTCGAGTGTCATTTGCTTAATTATTTCTTTGTATTTCATATTCCACCCCTTGATTTTATTTTAACATATTTACAAAATTTTTCAAGAAAAAGTGAAAAATTAACCGATTTTTTTTTACAAAAAAACAGCAAAATGCCCTCTATTTACTCGAAGAGTCTTAGTCCCCTCAGAGCGACAACCGCTCAGCTTTGTGTCGCTAAGCTCCCCTTACCATAAGGGGCGCTCTTATTGCGGTTAAAAAATCTAAAAATAATCACAATTCCTCTAAAGAGTCTTACATAAATTTTCCTAATTGCACAAAATGTAAGAAGCCCCCTATCTACTCGAAAATAACTTACAAAAATTATCTTTTTTGCACAAAAATCAAAAAATACCCATATCTGCTCGAAAAAATCATACACCAATTATTCTTTTTTGCCATTAAAAATGCACCTCCTAAAGTGTCCAACTTTGGGGTGCATTTCATCAAGGGAACAATTTTTACTTATTCAGCACGGCTTCCAATCGGTAAATTGGCTTGCCCATACTGACAAAGTTGGATTCATATTCGGTCATCACATTGTCCTCGAAACCGCTGTTGTGCAAGTCCAAACTTATGTTGCCAAGCACAAAACCTTCCTTAGACAACTGCTCTATCGAGAATTCGAACAGTCCCATATTGTCTGTTTTTTGCTCTATTCTTGCCCCATTTTTCATCAGTTGTTTGTACAATTTCAAGAATTTTGGGTGGGTCAACCTATGGTTGGCATAGGTATGCTTTGGATATGGACAAGAAAAGTTGAGGAACAATCTATCCACCGTATTTTCATCCAAAAATAGCATCAAGTTTTCCGCACTTCCGCAAATAAATCTCACATTATCCAAGTTTTCGCTCTTTGCTCTCTCGACAGCACTAACCAAGACATTTGGCACTTTTTCAAGGGCAATAAAGTTGACAGTTGGATATTTTTTCGCCATTTCGCACACGAATTTTCCCTTACCGCAACCAAGTTCTAGATACAGCGGTCTGTCCACTCTATCTCCAAAAGCCTTATTCAAATCAACTTTGACTTGCTCTTTTCTCTCTGGCTTATAATAAAAATCCGCCCCCTCTACACTCACCAAATATTCTTTGACCTTGTCCAATCTTTCATCTAAGTTTTTCTTTTTTCTAAGTCTCATTTTGTATTCCTATTGTTTATTTTCATATTTTTCATTTATAATTATTTGATATTATTGCATAATTATTCGGACTATGCCAAAGAGATATTTTTTACCCTTTCCATAATCTTTTTCAGCTTGTCATCTTGCTCCAAAATCAGGTTATTTTGTTCCAAAATTTTGTCCGCAATTTGCTTGCATTCTTCGAGCATTTTTTTGTTCACTGCGCTTGCCAATCCGCCACCGCTCTGATTGAAACCAAAGAAGTCGCCATAACCTCTAATCTCGCCATCAATCTCCGCAATCGCCATGCCGTCGGTATTATCTCGGATAGCAACCAATCTTTCCTTCTCAGTTTTGCTCGATGTATGCAAAAAGCAATATGCCTTTTGTCCTTCCACTCTGCCAACTCTGCCTCTCAGCTGATGCAATCCAGCCAAGCCAAACCTATCGCTATTGAGTACTGCAATACAGCTAGCTCGTTTGCTGTCTATGCCCACTTCCACAATGCTCGTTGCAATCAAAACATCGATGTCGCCGTCATAAAAAGCCTGCATAATATCGTTCTTGTCCTGTTGCTTCATTTTGCCATACAACAGCCCAAGTTTTACATCTTTCAGCTGGTCATTTTTCAGTTCATCATACAGAGTTTTTGCCGAGTAAATCTCCATACCCTCACTATCTTCCACCAGCGGACACACTATATAAGCCTGCTCGCCACACGCCACTCTCTCTTTGACAAAATTGTACAATCCGCCAAGTTTTTCATCGCCGATTATATAGGTAGAAATGTTGGAAGAGCGGTCTTGTCTTGGCTCCAACTGAGATATTTTGACATCACCATAAATGCTGATTGCCAACATTCTTGGTATTGGAGTTGCACTCATTACCAATGTATCTACACCATAAGATTTTGTTTCGAGTTTGGACTTTTGTCGCACGCCGAACTTGTGCAATTCATCTATGACAATGAACTTCAAATTGGCGAATTCCACCTTGTCACCAATGACCGCATGCGTGCCAATGAGCATATCAACTTCTCCACTTTTCACAGCTTTTTGTATGCGATTTTTCTCTTTGACAGGAGTCGATGAGGTCAACAATTCGATGTTTAGTCCGCTCTTGCCAAAATATTCTTTGGCGGTGTTGTAGTGCTGTGTTGCCAAAATTTCCGTTGGTGCCATAAGGGCAGTTTGGTAGCCGTTCTTGACCGCAAAAATCATACACAGCAAAGCAACAATCGTCTTACCGCTACCCACATCACCCACCAACAAATGATTGGCTTTCTTGTCACCTTTCATATTGGACACAATCTCATCTATCGCCGTATTTTGCGATGGTGACAACTTGTACGGAAGTGTTGCCACATATTCATCAATGACAGATTTTTCCTTGTCATATTTGCCGATATTCAGCTGATTTTCCAGCCCACGAGTGAGCAAATATGCCAGTATTTCGTATGTCAAATTCTCTTTCGCCACACGATTTTTGCCTACAAAAACATCTCTCATATCAACAGGCGAATGCATAAGTTGCACTGCTTGTCGATAGCTGAGCAACTGAGTACTATCGAGCATCGAAGGCATCTCCACCTTGGTCAGCGCATCGGCAACAATCTTTGCAAAAGTCCCTTGTGCAACCTTGCCTCTGAGCGAATAAATCGGCACAATCCCCATCAATCTTTCGCCACCGTCTACCCTCTCGAAACTCGGATTGGACAGATACAATTTTTTCTTATCTGCCACCACTTTGCCCCACACACGATACAGAACGTCACGCTCGAGATTGTTCCTGAGGTATGGCATATTGAACCAAGTCAACTTGACCTCACCGGTACTATCTTGAAGTTTGGCACTGAACACATTGAACGCCGCACTCTTGCGGAACAGCCCAGATATGTTGGACACAACCCCTTGCAGCAAAACATATTCGCCCACTTGTATATCCTCTATACAAGTAGTTTTGGTCATATCAAAATATGTTTTTGGGAAAAACTCTACCACATCCTCCGCCGAAAATATGCCCAATTCGTTGAGCTTTTTTGCAGTTTTTTCTCCCACACCTTTTAGGTTCAAAATATCCATAAATACATATTACAATATTGCGAACAATTTTTCAACAAAACAACCAAGTTTTGATACCAATTTTGCATAAAAAAACAGGTGCAACTCGCACCTGCTTCTTGTCGTTTGTTTATTCTACTGAGATAAAGTAGTAGTAGTGCGGTTGACCGCCATAATAACAAATCACTTCACAATCTTCGTACTGCTCTTCGATTTGTGCTTTGAGTTCATCAGCCTCTTCCTTTGTCACATCTTCACCATAGAACAAAGTAATCATTTCGCTGTCCTCATCTACGATACGAGAGAGTAGCTCCATTGTAGTAGCCGCAACATTGTCACCCTTGGCAACAATAGTCTTGCCGTCCAATCCGATAATGTCGCCCTCGGTGATGTCAAAGCCGTCCATATTGGTTGTTCTGACTGCCTTGGTAACTTGAGCGCATTGCATATCCCTGAATGCTCTTGTCATATCTTTTGCGTTGGTCTTCAAATCGAATTCTGGGTCGAAAGCAACCGCAGCACTCACACCTTGAGCCACTTCTTTAGTAGGCACAACTACACAATTTTTCTTGGTAAGTTCGCAAGCTTTTTCGGCTGCGAGAATAATGTTGCTGTTGTTTGGCAAAATCAAAATATTGTCCGAATTGACTCTCTCGATTGCATTGAGAATATCCTCAACACTTGGGTTCATAGTTTGACCGCCCTCGATGACCTCATCAACTGACAAATCTTCAAAAATCTTTGCAAGTCCATCACCTGCACAAATTGTAAGCATAGCGATTGGCTTTTTGCTGGCTTGTTTTGCCTTTTGCAAAGCTCTGTTCTGCTCCAACATATTTTCAATCTTAACTTTGTCTAGTTCTCCTAGTTGGAGCGCCCAGTACAAAGCCCTATTTGGTTGGTTGGTATGAACGTGTACCTTTATGAGATGAATATCGCCAATAGCTATAACACAATCACCGATAGTCATAAGCTTGTCACGGAGCTTTTCGATATCTTCTTCGGTGACATGCTTCTTGATATTGATAACAAAATACTCAGTACAATAAGCATATTTGATATTTTCTAGATCGTGTTCATCATCGCCAAATGCCTCGAAAGTAGGAGTTGGAGTCGCAGCAGATTCCTCGGCAATCTCAGGGATTTCTTCACCTTTGAGTACCTTCAAATAGCCTTCTAGCACACAAATCAAGCCACGGCCACCGGCATCAACCACGCCTGCTTTGGCAAGCACAGGGAGAAGTTCAGGTGTCTTTTGCAAGATTTCTTCACCTTTTTGAATGATTTGTTCAAAGAATGTGATAAAAGAAGTGTTTTTGTTGGCTATACTCATTGCGTTCTCAGATATATATCTGATAACGGTCAAAATTGTACCCTCTTTTGGCTTGGTAACCGCAAGATAAGCAATCTCCCTCGCACTGATGAGAGCCTTGGCAAAAGCCTTGGTATTTACTTGTTTTTCTTCGGATAAAGTCTTACACAAACCTTTGATAATCTGCGACAAAATTACGCCAGAATTACCACGAGCGCCCTTCAAAGCACCCCTAGAGTAAGCATTAAGTAAATCATTGGTGTCATCGATTGTAGATGACTTTATTTCCTTTATGGCAGAAGCCATAGTAAGTGACATATTGGTACCAGTATCCCCATCAGGCACTGGAAAAACGTTGAGTGAATCAACCATAGCCTTATTGGCATTGAGGTTCTTGAATCCACCCTCGAACATTTCCGCCAATTTAGCAGTATCTAATATTTTCATATATCTCCATTTATACTCTGACTCCTGCGACGTTGACCACGACATTTTCAACACGCATACCCGTATACAATTCCACATTGTACTTTACGGTTTCGACAATAGAGTCAGTCACAGCTGAGATGTTGACGCCAGCACACAGCACAACAAACAGCTCAATATTTATTTTATTTTTGACCGTAGTAACCTTGACGCCTTTGCCAGCAACTTGTTTGTTGAACAAAGCCTTAATACTGTCTGTCAAAGTCCTTGACACGAGATCCAACACTCCATAGCAGTCCATACAAGCATTGGATGCTGTCATTGCAATGGCAGAATCTGTGATAACAATTTTTCCATAATAATTTGAAGTTGTTACAGCCATAACTTAATTGTACACACAACTCGCAAGTTTTGCAAGTGTTTTTCTTATTTTTAATATGCTTATGATATATTTTACGCAAATCTTATAAAAAAAATTAAAATTTCGCTTCAATTCCCTTGATTTATTTCGGATATGGTGCTAATATTACTAGTGCAAGATTTCGAGAGGAGGTATGCAGTATGTCAAGAGTATGTGCAATTTGCGGTAAAGGTCAACAAAGTGGTAACTTGGTGAGCCACTCTAATCGTAAATATAGAAGATCTTGGGGAGCAAACGTTCAAAAAGTTAAGGTAGTTAAAGAAAACGGAGCTACCGAGAGCATGTATGTATGCACCAGATGTTTGCGTAGCGGCAGCGTTGAGCGCGCATAATAAGTAAACGAAAACTAAGACACCTATCTAGGTGTCTTTTTATTTGCGTATATTCCCTATCTCGTGCAAAGTCATCACCCAAACGGCGACTTTATACACTCTATTGTTTACACTTTTCATTTTTTACATTATCAAAATCTACTCATAATATCCACTATCGCTCGTACTTATTCTCACCAATCGTATACACTTGTGCTACTTTTCATTGATATACTATTCAAACTCTATCATAATTCCTTATTCCTACAAAGCTTCTCTATATTATCATTCCCTATTGTTCGCTCATTCAAGCTTTTACAAGGACTTTTGCTTCACATATCCACACCGCCAAAGCGTTTGAACATTACTCGTCTTTGCCAAAAAAATACCGACCAGTTGGTCGGCATAATTTTTACGCTTTGTTTCTCTTGCGTGCGGCTTCGGCTTTCTTCTTACGCTTTACGCTTGGCTTTTCGTAAGCTTCACGTTTACGCAACTCGCCAATGATACCATCTCTAGCACATTTACGCTTAAATCTTCTGATTGCGCTGTCCAAAGATTCGTTTTCACCTACTTTGACTGTTGACATTCCTACTCGCCTCCTTTCCACGCTTGGCATTATTTCTATTACATATTATCTTATTCTTGAGATATTGTCAAACATTTTTGGCAATTTTGTTGACTAGTTCATCTTTTCGCCAAGTTGTTCTCCGCCCAACAAGTGGATATGCAAGTGCATCACTGTTTGACAGCCGAATTTGCCCTTGTTGGATACAATGCGGTATCCATCATCAAGACCCATTTCCTTGGCAATTTCGCCCAATTTTTTAATCATTCTGCCCACAACCATAGCACGCTTGTCATCTAGCTCTCCAATATCTGCAAAATGTTCCTTTGGGATAGCGAGCAAATGCACCTTAGCTTGGGGATTTACATCGTTGATAACAATAAATTCATCATTCTCGAACACTTTTGGGCTAGGAATTTCTCCAGCAATGATTTTACAAAAAATACAATCCATAATCTACTCCTTTACTATTTGGCAAACAAGTTCGCCGTTCTTTATTTGTTTTCCCACCGCTCTGACAAGACTGCCTTCCTCGGCATCTTCTACCAAACAGCGGATATATTCTCGGCTGTACCCAGCCATCATATCACCTTGTTTTTCTTCGACAAGTATCTCGACTTCTCTGCCCAGAAATTCTGCCAAATATTTGTCTTTGCTAGCCCTGCCAATCTCAATCATTTTATCACGTCTTGCCTTGGCAATCTCGCCATTGACTTGTGGCAATCTGCTTGCCATAGTGCCTTTTCGTGGCGAATAAACAAAGACATGCACTTGCCCAAAGCCAACACTTTCCACGAAGTTTTCACTCTCTACAGCCTGCTCATCGCTCTCTGTTGGGAATGCACAAATCACATCGGTGGTGATACCTGCAAGCGGATAAAACTCTCTGATAAGCTCCACCTTTGACATATACTCAGCATTGGTATATTTGCGGTTCATTCGCTTGAGAACGCCATTGCTGCCGCTTTGCAAACTCAAATGGAATTGGGGGCAAAAAGCGTAAAGTTCACTGCAAACTTCGAGCAATTCTCTTGTCACCACGCCCACTTCCAACGAGCCTAGTCTTATACGGCATCTAACGCCCCTAAGCAGCCCTAGAAGCTCTATAAGCGAGCTTCCAATATCTTTGCCATAAGAAGATATATCAATGCCTGTAAGCACGATTTCCTTACAATTTTCTGCCAAGCTGTTGCACTCATCTACGACAGACTGAGCATCTCTCGAGCGGTTTCTACCACGCAAATAAGGTATCAAACAATACGAGCAAAAATTGTTGCAACCGTCTTGTATTTTTACATAAGCACGAGTACGCTCAACGATTGTATGGAAGTTGTTTTCATACTTGGTCGGCAACTCTTCTACCAACACACCTTGCTCTTGCAGTTTGTCCACAAGTGCAGCCTTGTTTGCCACACCGGACACATAGGTCACACCTTGCTTGTGTGCAAATTGCTCTGCATCATTTTGTGAAGCACAACCACACACGATGACCTTTCCGTTGGGATTAAAACTCAGACATCTGCCCACACATTGGCGAGATTTTCGCTCAGCTTCGTTGGTGACAGCACAAGTATTGAGGATATAGACATCGGCATATTCCAACTCTTCCACCACCTCATATCCACGACGCCTAAGCTCGCCTACCAAGCTGTCGCACTCGTATTGGTTGACCTTACAACCTAGATTGTACACTACGATTTTCATTGGCTGAGTTCTCCTTTTTCGTAAAGCACCAAACTTGTTGCCACTATGGCAGCAGTTTCGCATCGCAAAATGCGTTTTCCAAGGCTTACCACCTGAGCATTGATACTCTTAGCTCTCTCGACTTCTGCATTGTCAAAACCGCCTTCACTGCCCACAATAATGGCAATTTTGTCAGCTTTATCCAACCCTTTTACATCGCCAATTTTGCCACAAGTCGCATTCTCATAAGGCAAAATAATGGTGTCACAATCCTTGATTTTTTCGAGCATTTGGTCAAAGTCCAACAAATCATCTACCTTGACTTTTTCCGCCCTGCCACATTGCTTGCTTGCCTCAACAGATATACGAGCCAGCCTGTCGCCATTGAACTTGCTCTCTGACACGAATTGTGACCTAAACGGCAAGATTTCACTCACCCCAAGCTCCACTGCCTTTTGGACAATAAAGTCGAGTTTGTCGCCCTTTGGCAAGGCTTGGCAAAGCACGATTTGCACGCTCGGCATACTTTCGTTGGCGATGATTTCGTCGATATGCGCCACAGCTTGCGACTTGTCTATACTGGTGATTGTGCATAGATAATCCAGTCCATCGCCCATGCAAACGACAGCCTTGTATCCCACCTTGTACCTAAGCACTTTGGTGAGGTGCAACAGCTCTTCGCCACATATAAAAATTTCATCTCCGCACTTGTCGCTCGGACTTACAAAAAATCTTTTGATATCCATATCACACTTTCATCCTAAAAGCTATCCATTCGCCATTGCATTTTCGCTCGGCAATCTTATAATCTTTGCTCTCGAAAGCCTTGACCACATCGGACTCTCTATCTTTGATAATGCCTGATATAACCACGTCACCGCTACTTGTCACATAATTTTTGAGATTGTCACTCAGCATTATGAGAATATCGGCAGTAATGTTGGCAAGCACGACATCATACTTTTTGCTTGTTTTGTCCAACAAATTGGCATTGTCCACATACATTTTGTCATCGACATTGTTGGCTATCACATTTTCTTTGGCAACTCTGACAGCATTGTCATCGATATCATAACCATCTACTTCCCTAGCCCCCAATTTCGCCGCACAAATGCCCAAAATTCCACTGCCAGTACCAACATCGACCACGCTCTTACCGTCCAATCCTATGCTTTGCATAAGCTCAACGCACATGCTAGTAGTCTCGTGTTGACCTGAGCCAAAAGCCGAACCAGCATCTATACGCACCAAGTAGCCGTTGTCCTCCATATCAATCCAACTAGGACAAATGGTGATTTTGCCAAGCTCCACAGGCTTTTGGGTGGCCTTCCAATTCTCTATCCAATCTTCATCATCTACCAAAGCTTTTTGGATATCGAGCGAGCCAAGCTCGAATGGAGAATTCTCTCTAAGAAAATCCAATCGGCTCTCAAGTTCCGTCATTTTCTCTTGTTCTTCATCCAAGGTAAAATAGCCTTTCACCAACACTTTTTCGTCCATATTGAGTACATCATCGGACACATAATCCCACAACACTTGCTCTCTGTCAAGGTTGTCGAAGTCTTCTCTGTCATAAATGCCCACACCCTTAGAGCCTAGCTCCTCGAATATGAAAGCAACAAGTTCGCTTGCTATTGAAGTTGTTTGTATAGTTATTTCTCTAAGTTTCATATCTAAATTATAAAGCAAAATGCTATTATTTTCAAGTTTTTATTGCAAAATACCTACTCTTTGTTTTTATATTTCGACTAGGCTGTTTTATACAAAAAGAGCTGATCATTTGTTTGGTCAGCTCTCAGTCATTTGACTATTATTTGTTGTACTTTTTGATTTGTGGATATTGGGAGTCAGAGAGAGATTCCTCGAACTCTTTTAGCAATTTGATTTGCTTAGAAGACAATCCCTTTGGAGTTTCCACTTTGACCGTGATGTACAAGTCGCCGTAAGAGTCTTTGCGGAGCATCTTCATACCATATCCACGCAACCTAATCTTTGTGCCAGATTGGGTTGATGGCGGAACTTTGATAGTTGCCATACCTTTCATAGTCTTGATTTGCTTTTCTACGCCGTTTGCCGCATCGAAAAATCCTATTGGCAATTCGGTATACAAGTCCGAACCTACTCTGCGGAACTCTGGGCTATCTACAACATAAAGCACGAGTACCAAGTTGCCTTTTGGACCGCCGTTGCGACCACAATTACCCTCGCCACGGATAGTCATATTGATACCGCTGTCCACGCCGGCAGGAATGTTGACACTCACCGATGCCGCCTTGCGAATAAAGCCAGCACCACGACAAGTGTTGCATTTTTCTTCCACAATCTTGCCCTTACCGCCACAATGCGAACATACTGTTTGCACGACTTGTTGACCAAAAATAGTGTTCTGAGTTTTTCTCAGCACACCTGTGCCGTTACAATATGGACAAGTCTTGACAGTCGAACCTTTCTTAGCTCCGCTACCGCTACAATCAGGACAAACTTCATCACGCGTAATGTTGATAGTTTTCTTTACACCGTTGTAAGCTTCCTCGAAAGTAAGTGTAACCTTGACTTGAATATCTTCGCCTGCTTGTGGAGCGTTCGGATTGTTTCTTCCGCCAAAACTGCCACCACCAAAGAATGAGCTTAGAATATCTTCAAAACCGCCAAAACCGCCTGAGCCACCGCCAAAGCCCTCGAAGCCTTGTGGTCCGTCCTCACTGCCGTATTGGTCATAGTTAGAACGCTTTGTTTCATCGCTCAAAACCTCATAAGCGTGGTTGATTTCTTTGAATTTTTCTTCGGCATCTTTCTTTTCTTGTTCGGATGCGTTGGCGAATCTATCTGGGTGCAACTTGATTGCAAGCTTACGATAAGCTGACTTGATTTCAGCTTGGCTAGCACTCTTGGACACACCCAAAACTTCGTATAAATCTTTTGCCATATTTTCTCCAAAAACCTAGCCTATCACTGGGATAGGCTAGTCGTTTGATTAGTTATTTTGGTCGTCGCCATCGATGATGATATCATCTGGGTTGACCGTGCCGTCAGCACTTGCACCTTGTTGAGCTTGTGCTTGCTCTTGAGCAGCTTGGTAAAGCTTGGTGAAGATAGGAGCGTTTGCTTTGCTCATCTCGTCGATGATTGCTCTTGTCTTTTCTGCGTCATCAGCTGTTGCAAGCTCTTCTTTAGCTTTCTTCAAAGCCTCGTTCATAGTGTTCTTATCCTCTTCGGTAAGCTTGTCGCCTGCCTCTTCCATAGCTTTCTCTGTTGCGAAAATCATTTGGTCAGCATCGTTCTTAGCATCTACGAGGTCTTTACGCTTTTTGTCCTCTTCAGCATACTTTTCAGCTTCTTTGATAGCCTTATCGATATCATCATCGCTTAGGTTAGAAGAAGAAGTGATTGTTACGCTTTGCTTTTTGCCAGTACCCTTATCCACAGCTGTTACGTTGACGATACCGTTGGCATCAATATCAAAAGTAACTTCGATTTGTGGAATTCCACGTGGAGCTGGTGGGATACCATCGAGTTGGAATCTTCCAAGCTCTTTGTTGTCGTTCGCCATAGAACGCTCACCTTGAAGCACTCTGATGTCTACTGCAGTTTGGTTGTTGGCAGCAGTTGAGAATACTTGAGATTTGCTTGTAGGAATGGTTGTATTTCTGTCGATAAGTTTAGTAAATACACCGCCCATTGTTTCGATACCCAAAGAAAGTGGAGTTACATCGAGAAGTACAACGTCTTTTACATCACCGGCAAGTACACCGCCTTGGATAGCAGCACCCAAAGCTACGCACTCATCAGGGTTGATGCCCTTGAATGGCTCTTTACCTGTCACGTTCTTAACAGCCTCTACGACTGCAGGAATACGAGTAGAACCACCTACAAGGATAACCTTAGCAAGGTCAGATGCGCTGAGTTTTGCATCAGCCAAAGCTTTCTTCAAAGGAATCATTGTTCTTGATACAAGATTTGATGTCATAGCATCGAATTTTGCTCTTGTGAGGTCGATATCAATGTGCTTAGGACCTTCTGCTGTCATTGTGATAAATGGCAAGTTGATATTGGTCTTTGTCACGCCAGAAAGCTCGATTTTAGCTTTTTCTGCAGCTTCCTTAATTCTTTGCATTGTAGCTGGGTCGGTAGGAAGTTTGATACCCTCTTGTTTCTCGAACTCAGATACGATATAATCAGCCACAACTTTATCAAAGTCATCACCGCCGAGTTGTGTATCGCCGTTGGTTGACAAAACTTCGAATACACCATCTTCGATTTCGAGGATAGATACATCGAATGTACCACCGCCAAGGTCATAAATCAAAACTTTTTGTCCCTTGTTTTCTGCTTTGTCCAAGCCGTAAGCTAGAGCAGCAGCTGTTGGCTCGTTGATGATACGAAGCACATCAAGACCTGCGATTTTACCAGCGTCTTTGGTTGCTTGTCTTTGGCTGTCTGAGAAGTAAGCAGGAACAGTGATAACTGCTTGACTTACCTTTTCGCCCAAGAAAGATTCTGCATCTTCTTTGAGTTTGCTCAAAATCATAGCACTAATTTCTTGTGGGCTATATGATTTGTTGTCGATGTTTACTTTATAATCAGAACCCATATGTCTTTTGATAGAACTGATTGTACGTGCAGCATTGGCTACTGCTTGACGCTTAGCTACTTGACCTACAAGTCTTTCGCCGTCTTTTGCGAAACCAACTACAGATGGGGTTGTTCTAGCTCCTTCTTTGTTGGCAATAACTGTTGCCTCACCGCCTTCCATAACGGCTACGCAAGAATTGGTTGTACCCAAGTCTATACCAATAATTTTTCCCATATTCTATTCTCCTTTAGAAAATTTTTTACTATTATTTAGCCACAACTACCATGCTATGTCTTAGCACAATGTTGTTGCGTTTGTATCCTTTTTTAAGTTCGCCCACTACCTTGCCAGCATTGGCTTCATCATCAACTGATTGGACTGCATCGTGGATATTTGGGTCGAATTCTTCACCCATTGCCTTGATTTCTTCCACATTGTATTTGGCAAGCACATCAAGGAATGTCTTTTTGGTCAGCTCTATGCCCTTGCGTTGAGCCTCATCTTTTTGAGCCATGATTGCCATATCCAAAAAGTCAGCCACTTGGAGCATATCTTCTATTACGCTGTCCACTCCGTCATTGTATCTTTGAGCAGAGAGTGTTGCATTACGCTTTTTGTAGTTGTCAAAGTCAGCTTGAAGTCTGAGATATTGTCCACTCAAAATTTCGTATTTGTCATCTTGTTTGGTTTCTTCTTGCTCTTCGCCTGAGAACTCAAAGCTTTGTGCTTGCTCTTCTTTCAATTCTTCTTTCTTTTCTTCTTTCTTTGCCATTTTCAATCCTTCTTGTTTTTGTCATTGTCTTGGAACACGATACCCAACTCTTTGAGCACCCCAAGCACTTTTTTGTAGTCCATTCTTTCTGGTCCAAGTATGCCTACATGCCCCACTTCTTTGCCGTTGATATTGTATTTTGCACACACGAGCGCCATATTTTCCAACTCTTTGGCATCATCGCTACCGATTTTTATCGAGTACTCGATATCGCCCTCGCCTTCTAGCAAGCCGTGCAACTTTTCTTTGTGAGATATCACCGACATAAAGTTCTTGATATTGTCCACTTCTTTGCCTTCTGGATACTCGAAAATCTTTTCCGTACCCTCGACATAGAGTTGGTCCTCGGTCGAATGCTTGAAGTCCATCACGAATTCGATAACCTGCTCGAACAAACTGCGAAAATCTTCTAGCTCTTTGTCCAAACATCTGTCGTTGTTGGTGACTTCTGCAAGTGTCTTGCCTACGAATGCCTTGCGGAGCAATCCGCTCGCAACCTCGATATAATTCTCTTGCGTGTCGATAGGTAGGTCGATTTGCTTGTTCTTGACAACGCCGTTGTCTGTGACGATGAGTACCAAGGCGGTGTTGTCGTACATATCAATCATCTTGATTTCTTTGATGGTGATATTGTCTGCACTTGTTATCATCAACATTGAGGTGTAGTTGGTGATGTCGCTGATTATCTTTGCACTATCTTTGACAATCTCTTGCACCGAGTCGAATTTTTGGGAAACGACTTGCTTGATATTTTCGCTGGATATGTCTTGATTGCCAAGCAAATTTTCTACATAATATTTGTACGCCTTAGATGATGGCACTCTGCCCGAGCTGATATGTGGCTGGGTAAGGAATCCCATCTCTTCCAACATAGACAACTCGCTTCTTATGGTCGCTGGCGAAACATCAGGTAGATATTCCTTTTGGATTGCACTAGAAGAAATTGGTTGAGCATCGTTGATATAACTGTCAATCAAGGCTTGCAAAACTTTCTTTTTTCTGTCTGTCAATTTTGGTTCGCTCATCTTTTAGCACTCCTTAGAGCCGATTGTTAGCACTCGCCACCCTCGACTGCTAAGACTAATTATACTCTATTCTATTGCATTGTCAAGACTTTTATGTAAATATTGTGCAAAATGCCCAAATTCTTTACAAAACATTTCATATAATTATAGGTAAAAATCATTGTAAAAAGACTGCCCCTTAGCAAGGGGAAG
>CAMFVQ010000039.1 GCA_945992255.1 uncultured Clostridia bacterium | reverse complement strand
ACAAAAAGTAAAGACGATTTGTAAAGACAATTCGTCTTTACCACCGCTATTTTTTCTTTTGTGTCTACAAGTAAATTGTCAAGCGAAGTGCAACACTTTAGATAATTCTTGATTAAATAAATCTGCTGGTGTTTGATACTTCAATATCTTTCTAGGTCTGGCGTTCATGAGCGCCAGATTCTTTTTTAATGTAACTGGACTTACTCTTGACAAGTTTCTACCCTTAGGGTAGAATTCGCGAAGCTGCCCGTTCAAGTTCTCATTTGTTCCCTTTTGCCATGCACAATATGGATCAGCAAAATATACTTGAGTGTGTAACTTTTCTTCAATTTCACTCCATTTTGCAAACTCTTTTCCGTTGTCAGTTGTAATTGTTTTGATTGCTTCTTTGGGATACACTGATAGTGCTTTAATTACTGCATTTTTAACCACCTCAGATTCTCTACTTTCAACTTTGACAGCTATGTAATATCTTGTCTTTCTTTCTGCCAATGTTACAAAACTTGCTTTTGATTTGCCAAGTCCTGATACTACTGTATCCATCTCCCAATGTCCAAATTCTTTTCTTTTGTATACGGATTTTTCCCTCTTCCTAATTGATTTGCCTTTGTTTAGCAGCTTTCCACGCGTCTCTTTTCCAAATCTCGTTTTTCCTTTTCTTCTCAATACTTTGCAATTCCCATTAACTAAATACTTTTGATATATCCAACGATATATTGTCTTAAATGATGGCAAATGCAATTCGCATGGCGTATTAGATATTTGTTCTGGCGACCAAGTTGCTTGTAATTTGTCGTTAATATATTCAATTACATCATTACCCCAAAACATCCCACTATGACAATATTTTCGCCTTAATTTATATTTCTTTTCTGCCGTATGAGGGTAGTATGCAGGCATGCAATTCATATATGTTTTATTCCTCATTATCTCTCGTGAGATTGTGCTTGCACTTCGCCCTATTAGTTTTCCTATTTCTCTAAAACTTTTTCCATCATTATAATATTTTCGTATACAACAGCGCTCTTCTATGGTAAGATGATTATAGTTCATACTCTTTCTCCTGTTTTTTGTTTTGTGGTAATTACATTATACAGCAGATTTTGTATGAACTAACTTTTTTTATTGGGTGTTGCACTTGATAGTATAATTCACCGCAAAAAAAATCACCCAACCAAAGTTGGGTGAAAATCTTTGCGTCTATTGATTAGTCAGCTACGTATGGAAGCAAAGCCATTTCTCTTGCTCTCTTGATAGCTTCTGCAAGAATTCTTTGGTGCTTTGCACATACACCACTCATTCTTCTAGGAACAATTTTTCCTGATTCTGTGATGTATTTACGAAGTTTTGCAACATCCTTATAATCAATTTCTTCTACTTTATCTACACAGAAAGTGCAAACTTTCTTGCGTGGAACTCTTTTTACTGGACGCTTAACTACTTTTTCTTCGCTCATTTTTCGTTCTCCTTTTTAGATTAGAATGGTAGTTCTTCTTCTACCGGTTTGAGTTTAGTGATGTCCTTTTCCTTCTTTGCTGGAGCTGGCTCGCTTTCGCTTGCCTCGCTTCTGTTAGAAGATGACAAAAACTCAACTTCATCGGCTGTAACTTCAACGGAAGTACGTTTTGTACCATCGTTGCCTTCATAGTTCCTGATTTGAATAGAACCTACAACCGAAATTTTTCTACCCTTTGTTAGGTTGTTGTTGCACACCTCGGCAAGATTACGCCATGCTACGATGTTGAAATAATCAACTTCGTTGTCTTTGGAAAATCTACGATTGACAGCGATTGAAAATCTGCTGTAATTGATACCGCCTGCGGTTGTGCCACCTTCTGGGTCTCTTGTAAGATTGCCGATTAGGAATACCTTGTTCATAAATTCCCTCCTTATTTGCGGATAAGCATGCATCTAACAGTGTTCTCAGAAATCTTGATAAATCTCTCAACTTCTGCAGGAACGTTTGCCTCTGCACTAAATGTCCACAATACATAATAGCCTTCTGTCATGTAATCGATAGTGTAAGCAAACTTCTTTGTGCCCCACTTGTCGATGCTATCAACAGTGCCGCCATTGCTCTTCACAATGTCTTCCACCTTGTCGATAACGGCTTGCTTGTCTTCATCAGAAATTGCATTCTTGATAATAAGTAAAAGCTCGTATTTGTTCATTTGAAAACCTCCTTTTGGTCTGTTGTCCCCAACTCTTAGGAAGGGGCAAGGATTTTGAAAATATCAAAATGTAGTACAAATATATCACAATTTTGCCTTTTAGTAAAGCGTTTTTGCCATTTATATAATAATATTTGTAAAATTGTGCTACTATGGAGCTGTTTGTAGGCATTTTGGCAACAAATGCCGTTTGCAAGAAGATTGTTTTGCTTTGGGAATACTGCCTTCCCTTGTCCTAAAAACTTAGGCAAACCCGTGCAACTTGCGATATTTTGGGTGCAAAATTTTTGTTTGATTTTTTGCAAAAATGTGGACATGTATCGACTTTTTGCATTGTTTTTGATTGCCGTGAGCTGTCTTTTCCACACTTTTCATATTGACAACACGCCTGCGTATATGATATAATACTTCCGATATTATTATGGGGAGGCTATTATGAATATCATTCCAAAACCGCAAGTCTACACCTCTAAGGGTGGCAAATGCACTCTTGCCAATGTCGGCAAACTCAATGTATGTGAAGAGTTTTCTTCTCTTTCCGCTTTTGTCAAAGAATACTTTACAGGTCTTTGTGACTGGGAAAACGGCAAGGGCGAATTCAGCATTTCACTTGTCCAATCACTTCCAAAAGAAGGCTATATCCTCGATATAGACAAGGACAATATCCATATCAAAGCAAGCTCTTATGAAGGTGCTTTTTATGCACTCCAATCTCTGAGAATACTCTCTCACTCTGACTGCAAAGACAAGTATGAATCTGTCGAATGTTTGCACATCGAGGACAAACCAGAATTCGGTTGGCGTGGACTTTTGCTTGATGAATCTCGCCACTTCTTTGGCAAAGATTATGTCAAGTCGCTCATCGATATGCTAGCCCTCCACAAACTCAACGTATTGCACTGGCACCTTACAGATGACCAAGGTTGGAGAATAGAAATCAAGAAGTATCCACTACTCACTGAGATTGGTTCTAAGCGTTGTAAGTCCAATATCCACGGCTGGAAAAAGACTGATGATGATGGCACTCCTCACAGCGGCTTTTACACCCAAGATGACATCAAAGAGATCGTGGCTTATGCCAAAGAGCGTTGCATCTCTATCATTCCTGAGATTGATATGCCTGCACACTTTGCAGCAGCTTTTGCCGCATATCCTCACCTTGCGTGCAGAGAAATTCAAGTGGAAGTTCCTTGGTATTTTGGCGGTACATATCCGCTTTCTGTCGGTCAAAAAGACTGGAACAGAAGTGCTTGTATCGGCAAACCAACCACTTTTGAGTTTATCCGTGATGTCATTGATGAAGTAAGCGAGCTATTCCCTGCCCCATATTTGCATATCGGTGGCGATGAAGCCCCTTATGAGGAGTGGCGCAATTGCGAACATTGTCAAGCTTTGATGAAAGAAAAGGGCCTCCAAAACGAAAAACAACTCCAAGGTTATTTTACCAACGAAGTTCAAAAATATTTGGCAAGCAAAAATCGTACCTTGCTCGGCTGGAATGAAGTTTTGCACGGAGGCAACCTCGACAGCAGCGTAACTGTCCAATACTGGGTTCCTTTGTGCGACAAATATGTCAAAAAGCACCTAGAGAATGGTGGTAATATCATTTTGAGCAAACACCGCTTCTTCTATTTTGATATGCCTTATGCTCAATACAATCTCCAAAAATCTTACTCTTTCCAACCATATTTCGACGGAATCAAGCCAAAGCATCGCTCACAAATTTTGGGCGTTGAAGGTGCTGTGTGGACAGAATGGATTCCAAATGTCGAAAAACTCAACTTCCAACTCTACCCAAGAATGGAAGCTCTCGCTGAGGTTGGCTGGAATCAAAACGGCAAGGATTGGAGCGAATTCAAATCAAGACTTGATGAGTTCAAAGAGATTTTGACCGACAAAGGTATCAAATATGCCAAAGATGAGATTTCTTGTGGCAAAGGCTTGCTCAAACGTGCCGCAACTCAAAGAGAATGGTATTTTAGCAACGAGAATGTCGAGTTCGACAAGAACAACTAGTCGCATATCATCTGTCTATCAATGTAGTATCGCCATTGGCTGTGATGCAGATGAATTGTAGATGAAAACAGTATCGCCCACCGCAAGGTGGGCTTTTTATTTGGTTTCATTTAGATTACAATCCCTCAGTCTAGCCGTCATTTCATTTTGGGCTAGCCAGCCCCCGTTGCACTACGGCGGCCGTTTTATTCGGATTGTCATCATTTGCGTAGCATATCCTTATAAATGGCTGCCCCTTAGCAAGCGAAGTGACTAGTTGAACACTATCTTCACCACTATCTCGGCATTGAGATTTTGCAAATAGTCTTCTTCATCCTTCCACTGCTTTGGGTGTTTTGCTTTTATCTTTTGACCTATCTTCAAATAGTCTAGATTGTGCGCTATGCTCTCGCTCAAAGCGTGGACAAGTATATGTTCTATATAGTCAGTCAGCTCGGTTTTTTCTTTTTCTGTCAAACTTTTGCCTTGATTGGTGGCTTTGACATTCATAGTCAAACGAATTTGAGCAATGCTGGAGCTGTCAAAAGATAGCTTGGCTGTATAAATTTGGAAAGTCGTGTCCATTGTTGGCACATAAAGATTGCTGCTCAGCACCTTAGATTCAACCAAACTTATGCCAATGTTGGCGGTATCATCAAGGCGATATTTTGGGCGACAATCCTTGACCAAAAGCGAAGAAGTACATACCAATTCTTGCTCTTTTTCGCTCTTTTGTCTGATAATAGGAATGCTCACACACCTGCCCACTGCTGAGCTGTCGCAAAGATATTCTCGTATGTTGCACATAGAAATGCCTATTTCTTGTTTGTTCATATTGGCGCTATCTCTTAGGATTTTGACAATAGGCATATTGCTTTTGTCCACCATTTGCACAATGTCGCTCGCTTTGGAGAACGAAACAAAGACATAACAGCTGTCGCTGAGCGTGCCTGCTTTGGCTATTTTGTCCAAGCTTTCGATCACTTTTGGACTCTCGCCTATCACCAAACACAAAGTATGTGCAAGGCTGAGTTCTGCACCCACTTTGGCAGACAAGTTGGCTATACAATTATCAAAGTCATCGCCCTCGGCACTGTAAAACTCGAATGCAATTTCCTTCTTTTTCCTTGACAAAATTTGGGCGGACACTTGCATTTTTCCACCGCTTTCATCTATGCCAATGCCAATGACCACCGCTCTTTTGCTGATGTCAACGTTGGGAACAATATAATCAAACACGATGAGCATCGTGACAAAGATGACTATCAAAACGCCTTTCTTCTTCACTCTTTCCCCCTTTTGTCGCCACTGCCAACACTACTGGCAAGCCGTATTCGATTGTCGCCACCACATACCTTATCCAACTGGTCGCAAAAGCATAGTATTTGGTCACGCTTCCCAGTCCAAAAACAATGAAAACAATGCCCAAAACAACAACTATTATGTTGGTATATTTTCGCCTGCCGATGATGAGCGCTGTCCCTTGGACTATCGCATAAAAGATAAGCGACAACTTTACAATCGCCATAATAAACCAACTGACTATGGTCAACAAGTCCGCCTTGCCCATAATCGTTGCCAACAAATGGAACTCTGTGAGCCTGCCGATTGCGTTGTCTATCCACACACCGCCATTGCCATAAACATACACGAACACCACAGCAATAAGCGTTGGGAAAAGTGCAACCAACAAAATGGTAAAAACAATGACAAGTTTGTTCCTGTTTTTTTGCTCTACAAGGCTGACAAACACCAACGGCGTAAAGTCCGAAAACCATACAAGATGCTTGTCAATCGACAGCGCCGCACTCTTCCAATCAACAAGCGGTAGTAGGTTGTAGCGGTCACCCTCGAGCCTTGCAAAAAATATGTTGAACACCACGGTCAAAGCAATCACCCAGAACAAGATTTGACTTGCCCTGCCCAATGCGTTCAAGCCTTTCGAGGCAATATATCCAACAATCGGTACTGTCGCAAGTGCCACATACAACCACGTTACATGGTCGAAAACTTGGGTGGAAACATATTGGCAAAACTCACTGCCTAGCACGCCGAATTTGATAGTCGAACTGATGACAACGCCCACTCCAACCACCTTTTGAAGCCACCTAGGGCAACTCTCTCCGCACACTCCACCGCACTTTGCTATGCGATAAATGAGTGTCAAAAATCCCAACTCCACCAACGACATGATGAGCATAACTATCCAGGCCATATTGCCTGCCACACTACACAAATATTTTGGTAGCATTATCACCTTGAACGCCGATGTTGACATGAATGCCACCAACAAAAATTGAGCTGTATATAATCGATTGTCTTGCATATTTGCTCCTGTTTTGGGCTTGCTTTTCGTATTTTTGCTGTTTTGTTTGTCAATCCCTTTCGGCTAGTTTTCGCACAAGTGCTACAACTAGCTACTTCCCCTTGCTAAGGGGCAGTCTTTTATAAGGATAGTTGCTGTCTTAAATGGTGAGTTTTGTCGTTTTGTGCGAGATATAAATCTAAAAGTTTTGAAATTTGACCATTTTGTTAGGCTTAAACTTGTCGACTAAGTGTATTTTTTGTAAAATTGAAAATTCGCTCTTGATATTATAATAAAATTAGTGTATTATAGTACGGGGGTGAAATTATGAAAGAATTTACTTTTAGCGGATACAACAATTATCCAATCAATCTCTATGTATGGGATGAAGTGCAAAATCCTGTAGCAGTTGTGCAACTGGTGCATGGTATGGTAGAGCATCTTGGAAGATATGATGACTTTGCCAAATATCTAAACAGCAAGGGCTATATTGTGCTTGGCGATGACCACAGAGCGCACGGCAAAACTGCTGGAATGGACAACCTTGGTATGGTGCCTGATGGTGACTGCTATTGGGATACTATCGAGGATCTAAAGCTCATCAACAAGTATGCTCACGAGACTTACAACTTGCCTGTGGTGTTGTTCGGACACAGCTATGGCTCATTCTTGTCGCAAGGTTATTTGCAACAAGCAAGCGACACAATCAGTGCGGTTGTGCTTTGTGGAAGTGCATTCCAAGACGGCATTGATGTCAAGACAGGCAGACTTGTTGCCAATATGCAATATGCAATGTTCGGCAAGGACAAGCGTGCCAACCTTATCAAAAAATTGAGTTTCGATGGCTATGACAAAAAGTTTAAGCCTGTCGTGCCTTTCGGTTGGGGCAACCGTGATGACAAGGAAAGAATCAAATATCTAGAAGACCCAATGTGCAATTATGTTTGTTCACTCGGCTTCTACAAGAGCTTTTTCAATGCTTTGAAAGTCATCTGCAAAAAAGAGAACATCGACAAAATCCGCAAGGATATTCCTATGTTCATCATCAGCGGTGGCGATGACCCAGTGGGAAAGGCTGGCAAACTGGTTACAAGACTTTTCGACAAGTATAAAGATGCCGGCATCAAAAATGTCGATATGAAATTATATAGTGGTGCAAGACACGAAATTTTGAACGAAATCAATAAAGATGAAGTCTACAACGATGTGTGGGAATTCATCAAATCTTGCGAAATCTGACTGACTTTTGGAGGACAAAATGGGAGAGTATGGTTCTGATACCATAGAGGTATTGGAAGGACTTGATGCAGTTCGTTTGCGTCCTGGTATGTACATTGGTACGACAGGAAGCAAGGGTATGCATCATATTCTGTGGGAAATTGTTGACAACTCGATTGATGAACTCGCCAACGGCTTTGGCGATAGTGTTGCTATCGAAATTTATGAAGACAACAGCATTAGCGTGTGGGATAACGGACGTGGTATTCCTGTCGATATTCACAAAAAATACAAAGTTCCCGGTGTCCAACTTGTATTCACCAAGTTGCACGCCGGTGGCAAATTCAACAACAAAAACTATTCATTTTCGGGTGGTTTGCACGGAGTAGGTGCAGCAGTTACCAATGCTCTCTCTGAGTGGCTCAAAGTCGAAGTTTTCAAGAACGGAACAAAGTATACCCAAGAGTATCATTCCTTTGACAATGGCGAAAAAATTGTCAGCGGTGCGGTCAAAACTCAGCTAACACAAGAGCCTTGCGACAAAAAACTCAAAGGTACAAAAGTCACTTTCTTGCCTGACAAGAGAGTTTTTGGCAACGAAAAATACAATTTTGATGCAATTTCTAAGCGTATCAAAGAGTTGGCTTTCTTGAACGGCGGCATCAAGCTCAGTGTCAAAGACTTCCGTGTGCCAGATGGCAAAACTCAGTACAAATACAAAACTTATCAATATGAGGGCGGTATCAAGGACTTTGTAAGCTATCTTAACGACGGCAAAACAAAGCTCTACGAAACGCCTGTCTATGTGGAAAAACGCCAAGATAACTTCATCGTGGCGCTTGCTTTCCAACACACCAACGCATTTAACGAGAATATTTTTAGCTATGTCAACAACATTCCTACCACCGAGGGCGGAACGCACGAAACTGGATTCAAATCTGCACTTACCAAGGTTCTCAACGACTATGGCAGGGCAAAAAATCTCATCAAGGACAAGCAAGCCAATTTCCTTGGTGAAGATTTTCGTGAAGGTATGACAGCGGTGTTGACTGTCAAAATGCAAAATGTGCAATTCGAGGGTCAAACTAAGACAAAACTTGGCAATCCAGAAGCCAAAACTTTGGTGGAAAACTTGCTGGGAGAATGTCTGAGAGACTATTTTAACAAGGTCAAAAAGGACGTTGTCGATGCGATTTTCAGCAAAGCAAACACGGCTTGCAAGGCAAGAGAAAGTGCCTCCAAAGCTAAGGAAGTTGCTCGTAAAATCAAGGGTATGTCCAACAGCGAACTCATCGGAAAACTTGCAAATTGCAGCGGTAGAAAACCAGAGTTCAACGAGCTTTTTATTGTAGAGGGCGACTCAGCAGGTGGCAGTGCAAAACAAGGTAGAGATAGGTCAATTCAAGCTATTTTGCCACTCAAAGGCAAACCGCTCAACACTGAGAAAAAGCGTTTGTCCGAGATTGTGAAAAATGAGGAGTTGATGTCACTCATCAATGCACTTGGCACAGGCTTTGACAAAGAATTCGATATAAAAGGATTAAAATATAATAAGATTATTATCCTTGCCGATGCCGATCAGGACGGTGCGCATATCCGTTCGATTTTGCTTACATTCTTCTTCCGTTATATGAGGGAACTTATTATCAATGGTCATATCTATATTGGTATGCCTCCGCTTTACAAAATCAGCGAAAAGAGCGGTGATAAGTATGCTTATGATGATGAAGAATTGACAAAAATTCTTGAAACTTGTGGCAAAAACTATACTTTGCAAAGATTTAAGGGACTTGGCGAGATGAACCCAGAGCAGTTGTGGGAAACTACAATGAATCCTGCTTCTCGTACGCTTATGAGGGTGACTATCGAAGATGCTGCCGATGCGGACAGACTAATTTCTACACTCATGGGCGATGATGTCGAGCCTCGTAAACAATATATTTATGAATATGCCGATTTCAATAAAGTAGACAAATTTAAGGAGTTGAATTCGTAAGGTAATATGGCTAAGAAGAAAGAAAAAGAGATAATTGAAGATAAATCAAGGATTATTGAGGGAAGTGTAGAAGAGATTTTGCACAATGCTATGATTCCTTATTCTGAACACGTTATTTTGGACAGAGCTTTGCCAAGAGTCGAGGACGGTCTAAAACCTGTGCAAAGAAGAATTCTGTATACCATGATGGAACTTGGCATTACACCTGACAAACCGCATAGAAAATGTGCTCGTATTGTCGGTGATTGTTTGGGTAAATATCACCCACACGGCGACAGTTCAGTGTATGGTGCACTCACCAGACTTGCTCAAGATTTTACTATCCGCAGCACTTTGGTTGATGGCCACGGCAACTTTGGTTCAATCGATGGCGACAGCCCAGCGGCGATGCGTTATACCGAGGCAAGATTGACTCCACTAGCACTCGAGCTACTTAGAGATTTGGATAAAGACACCGTGCCTATGTCGCTCAACTTTGATGACTCACTCGAAGAGCCTGATGTCTTGCCGGGCAGATTTCCTAACTTGCTTGTCAATGGCGCCAATGGTATTGCGGTAGGCTTAGCTACCAACATTCCGCCTCACAACCTAGGCGAAGTCATCGATGGCGTGGTGGCTTATATCGACAATCCGCATATCACAATAGATGAAATGATGCAATATATCCCTGCACCTGACTTCCCAACAGGCGGTCTTATCATCAAGACTGATGAGATTAAGAAAGCATACGAAACAGGTAAAGGCAGAGTGGTTATGCGTGCCAAAACCGAGATTGAAAAGGACGGCGACAAAGAAAACATTGTCATCACCGAAATTCCTTACCAAATCAACAAGTCTACACTTTTGCAAAATATCAATGCTCTCAGAGAGGACAAAAAAGAAATCTTTGGCGTGATAAGCGATATTGTAGATGAGTCGGACAGAAAGGGTATGCGTTGTGTTATCAAGCTCAAAAAAGATGCTGATGCCAACAAAATTTTGGCTGGACTTTTCAAAACAACCAAAATGGAATGCGCTTTTTCTGTCAATATGGTGGCTATTGCAGCAGGCAAGCCTCAACAACTAGGCCTGCTTGACATTTTGTCAACTTATGTAGAATTCCAACGCAATATCATCTACAAGCGTAGCCAATACGACCTCAATGCCGCTCAAAAGCGTGCGCATATCCTCGAAGGATTGCTCATAGCGGTCAACAATATCCGTGAAGTCGTGGAAATCGTGCTGAGTAGCAAAACTTATACCGAATCTCGTGAAAGACTGAGAGAAACATTTGATTTGACCGACAAACAAGCCGTTGCGGTACTCGACGTTCCGCTCAAAAGACTTAACAAGCTCGATGTGACTAAGATGCAAGAAGAGCTTGAAGATTTGTATAAGAAAATCGAGGAACTCGAAAGTATCATCAATTCTAAACGCAAACAGCTGTCTGTCGTGAGAAAGGAAATTCTCGAAATCAAGAAGAAATATCCAGAGCCTCGCAAGTCACTTATCGTGGGTGAAGTAGACAGCAAAATGCAAGAGATTGATCTCAATGCCAAACTATCTCGCAGCGGCTATCTCGTGCTTGGCTATGATGGCGATTTGAGATTTTTGACAGACAGAAGCTATCAAATGGCGATGAAGAGCATTGTCAATTGTAGCATGAACAATCTTGCCAAAATGGTGATTGCTTGCAACAACGAATCCAATATTTTGGGCTTTACCAACAAGGGTAATGCTGTGGTATTCGACATAGACAGCTTTGGCGATGACAAGTGGAAAGGCAAAGGTACAAGCATTGCCAAAATATCCAAAGCGGACAGCGATGAAAAATTGGTGTCTATATACAACGCAAGCGAATTTTTGGGCAAGGAAATCTACTTTTACACTCGCCAAGGTATGGTCAAAAAGACTCTCGGCGAAGAATATAGCGTAGAGAAAAAGACAATCTATCCTGCCATTGTGCTTAAAGAAAAAGATGAACTCATCAAGACAGAAATCAAGAACGAAAAGTGCGACTATATCTTGTTCACCACTCGTGATGGAATGGTGCTTAACGCCGAAGCCGACATTCCTACCCAAGGTAAAAAGGCCAGCGGTGTAAAGGGAATTATGTTGGCGGACAAAGATGAAGTGGACTTTGTGGGACAAAATGACAACGAGGGCGAAATCGTTGTGGTGCTTGATAATGGTTGGGCAAAACGAGTGGTTCTGCCAAGTATCGAGCCTACCAAACGTTTCCGCAAAGGCGTAAAACTCAACGACACCAAGAACGGCAATATCGTATATGTCGGACTGGTGAAAGAGCCTTATGACTTTGCTGTGGTGAGTATGAACAAAGAGTGTTTGCCAGTCAATACCGAAGATATTTCTATCGAAAACCGCACTTCTAAGGGCAAAAATATCTTGAAAACAGTGGCAAAAGATGTAGATTCTTTGGTGATTGCAACTTGCTTAGAAAACAATTTGATATAGTCTAAATTGTTGATTAAAAAATCCGATAGTATTATAATAATATCGTCATATGTATTATGGCGGTATTTTTTTGGAGTAATGATGACACTAGAGAAAAAATTGACTTACAAAGACGGCTTCAAGCTGGGTATCCCAATTTGTTTGGGGTATTTTTCGGTATCGCTTGCTTTTGGACTTATGGCAATGCAAGGCGGTCTACCACTTTGGGCGCCACTTCTTACTTCACTTACCAACTTCACCGGCACGGGACAATTCGCAGGCATAAGTTTGTTCATATCAGGGGCAAGCATTGCGGAAATCACCTTTACCGTGTTGATGATAAATATCCGATACTTTTTGCTGTCGATGTCGGTCAGTCAAAAATTGCCAAAAGAAATAGGTCTTGGAAAAAGACTTTTGATGGCTTTCGGCATGACTGATGAAAACTTTGCAGTGATTTATGCCCAATCAAGGCAGTTGACTTTTCCGTTCTGTATAGGCGTGATGACTAGCTCTTATATGGGTTGGTTCGGCGGTACACTCGTGGGGGCGGTACTCCAAAATATTATTCCTGCAATGTTGACAGCGGCGCTTGGCATTATGATTTATGCAATGTTCGTGGCTATCGTGACACCTAGTGCCAAGGAGTCAAAAGCGGTGCTTGGCGTGGTGGTTATTGCGGTGGCAATTAGCTGTTTGTTCCGCTATACGCCATATCTAAACAAGCTGTCTAAGGGTTGGGTTTATGTCATTGCCGGACTTGTCAGTGCTGTGGTGATGGCTTTGATTTTGCCTTATAAAGATGAAGAAGACAAACCAAATAGTGACGAAAATGTCCAAGATTCAAGCGAGGAAAGCAAGCAAGATATGCTCCAATCTGAGCAAAGTATAACTCCAAATGAGCTAGACAATGCGTGCGAAGAGCTTATGACAAATCTCGAAAAGGGGGACAAGCTATGCTAAAATTGATGATTGCAATATTGTGTATGGCGGCAGTTTCCTATATCCCTCGTATGCTTCCGCTCGTTATTTTCCGAGGCAAAATCAAGAACAATTTTGTCAAATCTGTTGTCAATTATATGCCTTATGGAATTTTGTCGGCGATGATTTTCCCTGAGGTACTATATTCGACAGGTCACATGATATCGGCTGTGGTCGGCTTTGGAGTGGCTATCATCTTGTCTTGGAGAAAGCTAGGACTACTTCCTGTCGCTGTTTGCTCGACCGCAGGGGTATTTTTGGTAGAGCTAATTTTGAAGTTTTGTTGAAATAGAGCTTCAAGTGTGATACAATAACAAAAAGGAGAAAGAATATGGATATCAATTTTTTTAAGAAAGCAAAAATGCAGGCAATGAAAGACAAGAATAGAGATGCTATGAGTGCTTACGATGTGGTTATCAGCAAAATTATGTTGGCTACAATCGATGCAAGGGCAAAAGGAAATGAGCTAACTGAGAGCGATGTCGTTGTGATTTTGCAAAAGGTAGAGAAAGAACTTCAAGAAGAGCGTCTAGGTTATGTCAAAGCCAATCGCCCAGAGTCAGTGGCAAGTCTTGATAGACAAATCGAAACAGTTGCACAATATTTGCCAAAGATGATGAGCGATGATGAAATCAAAGCAGAGATCGAAAAGCTTGATGACAAGTCAATCGGTAGTGTTATGAAACACTTCAAAGTCAACTTTGCAGGCAAATGCGATATGAAAAAAGTGGGCGAGATACTCAAAAGCCTATAAAAATTGGACTCCTACAATAGGGGTCTTTTTTTGGCTTTTATTTGATTGTTTTATCGTTATTGTTGCTTGGTGGTATTTTAGTTATTTTGATTTTGGTTTTATATGATTATTTGTTGTTGCTTTGTTCAGTTAGGTTTATTTATCTATCATCATTTTTAGTTGCTTTCTTTGAATAGGTTTGTTTTTTATTGATTATTGGGGGCATTATTATATTTGATATAGGATAGTAGTTGAATTTTTGTTTATCATTGTTTTGATTATGGCTTGTTTTTATCCGTACAATTTTGAAATGATTTTTACATTGTAATTGTTTGTTTTATTTTTCAATTTTTTAGTTGATTTTTTTTGATGATAATTTTCCGAAAATTTTTGTTTGCTTGATATAAATAATAATTATACTATATAACCTCCCAAATTTTTTGGCGATTTTACCCCTAGTAAAATGGGGCTTTTTGATTTTTTGGAAGCATTTTTGGAGAAATTGGGGATTGTTTGGTTGGGTGGTTGCCCTTTTGTAATATTGTGATGTTCTTAGAAAAATATTTGTATTGACAGAAAAGTTGTTTGTATCACTTTTGGGGCGATAAATCAAAACTGAGAGAGTGGGTTGGAGGGTTGAAGTCATATATGTTGGTTTGATTCCATAAAATGAAGTAGCTAGAATTTGCATTGGTCAAAAATATGCAATGTATGACAGCACTTGCCAAATATCGACAAGTGGTAAATGTTAGAATGGGGGAGTTGAATGATACTGACTTTGGGTAAAAAGACAATCGTGTGGGCGGTCGCTGTGATTTTGCTGGGGGTGGTTTGCTGTGTTGGAGTGGTCCAACCTAATGTATTGGACGTCATATCTGGCAATGTTGCAAGGAAGATTCCTGTCTACAATGTCGATAGAGCGGACAACAAGGTTGCATTGACTTTTGATGCTGCTTGGGGTGGTGATAAAACGCAAGGCATTTTGGATATTTTGGAAAAGTACGAAGTGAAGGCAACTTTTTTCTTGGTTGGATTTTGGATTGACAAATATCCTGAGTTGGTCAAGAAAATTGATGAAGCAGGTTGCGAGATTGGCAATCATAGTCGCAATCATCCAAAACTCAGTGGGGTGGGCAATAAAAAGCTCGACAGCGAAATTGATTATGTCAACGAGCAAATCGCCAACTTGACTGGAAAAACTCCCAAGTTTTTCCGTGCGCCGTTCGGAGATTATGATAATGCTCTCATCAGTCGGCTAGAAGAAAAGAATATGATTGGAATCCAATGGAATGTGGATTCGCTTGATTGGAAAGGCTTGACAGGGGCGGAGATTGCAAAGCGTGTATCTAAGGCAAAATCAGGTTCGATAATTTTGTGTCACAACAACAGTGACAATATATTGGATGCTTTGCCGCTGGTGATAACAGGTTTGAAAAACAAAGGGTATCAACTGGTGACAATGAGCGAGCTAGTGTATACCGAAAACTATTTTGTAGACAACAATGGTGTCCAACACCAAAAATAAGGAGTTATTATGAATTACGAAGAGATGAACAACAACAAATTACATTTGCAAGGTGTGGTTACGCAAGAATTGGTGTTTTCACACGAAGTATGTGGCGAAGGATTTTACGAAACATTTTTGAAAATCGGCAGACTATCTGGACAGGTTGACATAATACCTATCACAATATCCGAACGCTTGATTGAAAAACACAATATCAAAGTGGGTGATGAAATTGCCGTAGTGGGGCAGTTCAGAAGTTACAACAAAATTTTGGGTGAAAAATCAAAATTGGTGTTGACAGCATTCGTGCGAGAGGTGGTAGAACTCAGTCGAGAAAATCCAAACGAGATACAACTCACTGGATATATTTGCAAGCAACCTATCTATCGAGTGACACCATTTAAGCGAGAAATTTGTGATACGCTGGTGGCGGTGAATAGAGCATACGGAAAATCAGATTATATTCCTTGTATACTTTGGGGCAGAAATGCAAGGTATACAAACGACTTGGCGATAGGTAAAAAATTGACTCTATGGGGCCGTGTTCAATCTAGGAAATATATGAAGATTATGGCGGACGGCAGAGAAGAGGAGAGGGTCGCTTACGAAGTGTCTGTGAGTAAGATTGAAGTGTATAGAAACGAAAGAATGACCGAAGAAAATAATACCGATATGTTATCAGTATTCCAAAAATCAAGCTAAATGAGAATTAAAAACACGAATATATAAGTTATAATTATGTAAAATAGTGAGATTTTGCATAATTGGCTGTGTGATAGTATTTTATATATTGCTCGTGTATAAAAGCCGTTGATTGTAAGTAACGATTGTAATATTGCCTGAATGCGAGGCGAATATATGTAAAAAATAGGGTAGCAAAGTGAGTTTTGGAGACAGAAACTATCTTTGTAAAATACTGCCTTGTGTAGCGGGGGCTGTCGCACGAAACGAATGTGGAGTGTGACTGGGGGGGATTGACATCTTTATAAACCCGAATAAAGGAGCGCCCTTATGGTAAGGGGAGCTGA